>CAJBPB010000293.1 GCA_903957365.1 uncultured Bacteroidota bacterium | reverse complement strand
TCGAATGCAAACTACGCAAGGTATTTAAAGACATAAGAGATTACAGTTATGACAGGTTACAGAAAACTACCCTGCTCGATCTGATAACGTGATATGTGTTTTTTTTTCAATTTTATAGATGTATGGCCCCTAAACCCCCAAAGGGGAATTTTCATGACAGTAATTTTAACATTCATCATGTTTATACATGGCATTTGGAAAAATAACTAAATAAATATCAATGCGATAAAAAGTTAAATAGAATTATTTGTCAGATCCCTCTGGTGGTTGGGGGCAAAATACAGGTGGTAATTGTTTTAAAAATACATAACGACTATTTTTAACTTTATCAACTTTGCAGATGATGGATGGAGTCGCCCCATTCGCCATAGGCAATATCATTATCTGCCAGGGCAATTCTGATTTCCAGGCAGGATTTGCAATCTTCGGGATTCTCGTCGGTGCAGGGTTTGTTATCGTACAATTTATAATCGTTTCTGTACTGGCCGGGGGTAATATTCGGCATAATTATATTGGCCCCGATTTTTATTGCCTTCTCCCGCCCAAGTTTATCAATGGATTGCAAGGCAGTTGATGCAGCAATATTGATATTTTTCATCATTATCCTGAGTATGGCAATCATTTTGAGGGTCAGATCAAAGCGTGTGCCGATTGGTAATAAATCGTGACGGAACTGAAAAAGAGGTGTGTCGGCATGCTCAAGATAAGGTCCCATACCGACCATATCGATTTCAATTGATTTCATCCACAAAAGATCGTCTGCCATGTCTTCCATTGTCTGAAAAGGTAAGCCGATCATTACGCCTGTTCCTGTTTGATAACCGATTGTTTTTATATTTTCTAAACAGGCAATACGCGTTTCAAAGGAGTGTTTATCATCCTGAGGATGAAGTTTATAGTACAAATCACGGTTCGAACTTTCGATTCGAAGCAGGTATCGTGAAGCGCCATGATCGAACCATTCTTTGTATGTATCGGCTGATTGTTCTCCGCATGATAAAGTAACACGTAATGTATTATTGGATAATTTCATAATCTGATCGAGCAGGTTGCTGATACGTCTGCTAAAAAAATTGCCCGTCATTTCACCCGATTGGAGCACGATGGATGCATATTTATTTTCAAACGCAAATCGGGCAGCGTCCAGAATTTCAACATCACTTAGATTATAACGATTGACAGATGGGTTCGATTTACGTATTCCACAGTACAGGCAATCCTTGCTGCAAATGTTTGAGAACTCAATAAGTCCGCGGAAATATACTTTGTTTTGAACATATTTTTGTTTTACTTCATGTGCTTTTTCAAACAGAAGTTTTTTGTCATCACCTTCAACACGAAGAAGTGTAATAATATCTTCTCTCGAAAATGTTTCTTTAATAAGAATATCAGCAATGTTTTGCATCGGATAATATTAAGATATTTAATGTGATTGATTTATTCTATTTTAGAAAAATTGGTTTCATTTACAAGAAATGATACAATTTTAACATTGCATTTCAGATGCAAAATTACTGAAATTGTCATCACTAATCAAAATCAGGATGCGAACGCTATCAAAGGATGTCATGATAAGGGATCACAATTGATGAAGCATATGAAATTTTACAATTGTATGAAGAAACATCATAATATTCCTGAGATAGGGGGCCTCTGTCGATATGTCTAAAAATTTTATTGGGATAAGTAACGATTATATATATTCTTCAAGGCCTTATTCCATTTATTCAATATAGTGGCGCAAAAACAACTGATCGTGAAAACAACTAAAAGTATTGATGTTTGCAATTATTTCTACTTTTCTAAAATGATTTTGGCTTAAACTGCCAAGATTTTATTTTTGAGTAGTTTTTTGAAGAATTAAGTCCTCAGACGAGGCAAAATTGATGTTAATAGCAGCGCTATTGACGGAGATTTTAACGAAGTATGAGGGTTTAAGTCAC
>CAJBPB010000292.1 GCA_903957365.1 uncultured Bacteroidota bacterium | reverse complement strand
TACTGGATCTTCTGTGCCGAATTCTTTCGGCAGAGTCAGTTATTCATTATAAAATTGAAAAGGAGTACTTAAACTAAGTACTCCTTTTTTTGTGGGCCCACCAGGGGTTGAACCTGGGACCTACTGATTATGAGTCAGTTGCTCTAACCAACTGAGCTATAGGCCCGCATTTTAATGATAATTAACAACAAAATAACAGATGATCCATTGTTTTGAGCCGACAAATTTACATATTTGTGAAGGATTTAAAAAGAAATATTTAAAAAATTGCCAATGAAAAAAAACAATACCATAAAAAATATCATTTTTGATTTTGGTGGTGTCATTTTGGATATTGACCCAATGCAGACATTAATAGCGCTTCAAGAACTTGGTTTTAAAGACATTAATCGTTTTGAAGACCAAGAATTTCAGGCAAATATCATCGGAAAATTTGAACGTGGTATCATTAGTCCTGAAACATTTCGTAATAAAGTTCGTGAATTTATGCAGATTAAAGTCTGCAATCAGGATTTGGATGATGCATGGAATGCCTTGTTATTCGATATCCCCGAAAAAAGAATCAGAGTTCTGGAAGAGGTTAAAAAGAATTACAGTATCTATTTACTAAGTAATTCAAATGAGATACATTTTGATATGTATCTGCGTGATTTACAACTTCGCTTTGGGTATCATAATTTCGATCTGCTGTTCGACAAAGCGTATTTTTCATTCGATCTGCACCTGAACAAACCCAACCCGGAAATATTTGAATTCGTTTTGGATCAACATAAAATGGTACCTGATCAAACACTTTTCATCGACGATACACTTCAACATATCGAAACAGCCAGGTCATTAGGCTTACATACGTATCATCTGGTGAAACCGGAGAAAGTGCGCGATTTGTTTATAGATGGCATGATTCGTCCAGACCTGATTCAGTAACAAAACCATGCTCCACATGTAAAGGGACATAACCCTGGTAGTATTGTGCCACTTCATCAAGCAATAAATTGAGTTCAGAGAAATGCACCATCTGCATGATTCTGATCCTGAATTGCTTGAAATTCGGATAGCCTTTGAAATAATCACTCCAATGCTTGCGCATTTCCATCATGGCAAGGTGTTCTCCTTTCCATTCAACCGATTTTTCAAGATGAATCCTGCTAATACGAACCCTTTCATTGATATCTGGTAAAGGCAGCGTTTCTCCGGTTTCGAGAAAATGCTTTATTTCTCTGAAAATCCATGGATTACCATAAGTACCCCGGGCTACCATCAATCCATCAACACCAAAGTTATCGCGGAAATATTTGGCTGAAGGACCATCAATCACATCACCGTTACCGAAAACAGGAATCTTCATACGCTGATTTTGTTTGACTTCACCAATCAGGGTCCAGTCTGCCGGAACACTCGATCTGGTTGTACGCAAACGACCATGTATCGTTATTGCCTGAATCCCCACATCCTGAAGCCGTTCGGCTATTTCAACAATCTCTTTGTGATGTTCGTCATAACCCAGACGTGTTTTCACCGTTACAGGCAGTTTGCATGCCTTAACTACGGCAGCCGTCATCTCAACCATCTTGGGAATATCGTTCATGATACCAGAACCGGCTCCCTTGGAGGCAACTTTTTTTACCGGACAACCAAAATTAATGTCAATGATATCAGGATTTGCATTTTCAGCATATTCAGCAGCTTTTATCATCGACTGAATATCATGTCCAAAAATCTGAATTCCTATAGGACGTTCAAACTCATTGAAATCAAGCTTTTTAACACTTTTGGCTGCATCGCGTATCAGTCCTTCCGAAGAAATGAACTCCGTGTACATGATATCAGCGCCAAACAGTTTACATACATATCGGAACGGCGGATCGCTCACATCCTCCATGGGGGCAAGTAATATTGGAAATTCCCCTACTTCTTTATTGCCTATTCGAATCAAATTGCTGTGATTTAGATTTGGGCTGCAAAAATAGTACTTTTGCGCTTATTTCCGCAATCAGGCTCTCAGATGATACAATTTGCTATTTTTAAACAAACCACAACAGGATTTCATTTCTTCCTTTTCATTTTTCTTCTACTGTTTTTTGCCTTGTTAAGCATTCTGACAAGCATGGCCGTCAGTGTTTTATTATTTGATGTCCCAATGACTGATCTGCTCAGCTTATCGCTTAGTGATGATGGAATAAATATTGCACGCATAATGCAGATAATCAGTCAGCTGGGTGTATTTGTGATTCCTCCCGTTTCGCTTGCTTTGCTTGTAACAGAAAAACCGGACGCTTTTCTTGGATTCAAAAAACCTGATGACAAAATGATCCTGTGGATTGGTATCATTGTCATGTTCAGTCTTCTTCCATTGATACATCAACTATCAGCCTGGAATGAATCCATACAGTTACCCTCTTCATTTGCCGCAATAGAAGAGTGGATGCTGGAAAAAGAGAAGCAAGCCGAGGAAATAAGCTTAAAATTTCTTGAGGTTTCAACATTCGGCGGATTGATGGTGAATATACTGATGATCGGAATATTGCCGTCTGTTGGCGAAGAACTTGTTTTCAGATCCATACTTCAGCCTATGTTTGGAAAGTGGCTTCGAAACATACATCTGGGGATCATTGTTTCTGCCATTTTATTCAGCATGATGCACATGCAGTTTTATGGTTTTCTGCCACGGATGGGATTGGGAATCGTGCTTGGATATTTCTATTTTTGGTCAGGTTCAATTTTTGTACCCATGCTGATGCATTTCGTGAACAATGGTTCTGCGGTACTTGTATTCTATCTCGCCCACAACGGTTTCATTCATACGAATGCAGAAGAATTCGGCTCAAGTTCTGATACGATTGTGATTGTTTTGAGTGCATTTCTAAGCATAGGATTATTGTATTCAGCATACCGCAAAAAAGTCTGAGTCAGAATAGCCTGAAATAAAAAAAACCCGGCGAAGACCGGGTTTTTTAAGCTTCTCTAAAAAAAGAGGTTATTGTTTCTTTCCACCTTTAAGTGTTGAGTAGTTTATACGAAATGCTCCCACCATACGTAATTCCTGTTTCACATCGGTAACGACACCCATTTTGGTATCTTTATTTACCTTAAGTGAAGTTGTGAGGAAGTTACGATCGGCTTCGTTACGGGCTTCACGTTCCAGCGCAATAAACTCAGGCACATCCGCAACAGTTGCATATTGATCATTCAACTGCAAACGTGATTCAGTACCATACATTTTTGTATTGGTCGGTGGCCCGATATAGATAAAGCTGACAAGTGCTTTCTTCTCAAGTTTTTGCACTTCAGTAGCAATTGGCAATTTAATTTTTACACGCAGTGATGTCTCACGCATCTGGGTAGTAACCATAAAGAAAAACAGAAGCATGAAAATAATATCAGGTAAGGATGAGGTGCTGATAGCAGGCATCCCTTTGTCTTTTTTTGATCTGAATTTTGACATATTAATTACCTCCTATATTTTCAGGTTCAGCCTCTGATACACGCACAGGGACAGCCTCGTTAATGGCATCACGTTTTTCTTCGGTTAACTGATCAACTTTGACACCAAATTTAGATACAGACAATTCGTCTTTGATCTCATTAAAGGCCCGGGCCAACTCATTTTGAACCATGATATACATATCATAAGATGTTCCGCGGTCATTTTTTAGTGAAATTACTCCTTTGGAAGAATAAATCGTACCTATTAATGCGATTGTTTTTTCTTCAACCTCAGGATAAGATGGATTATCAGGATAATGAGGCGTCATGAATTTTTTTGCTACTTCCTTCAGTGTACTGATATCACCTGCCTCACCATTTACGAGTAATCTGTTGTTCTTGTTAACGAGAATGTTCATCACGTTTCTTTCCTTCACCTTGATGTCAATATCAGGGTTTTCAACCGGAGGAGGTAAACGACGGGTTATACCCGAATCAACATCCATAGTTGTAGTAACCAGGAAGAAAATCAGCAGGAGGAAGGCAATATCTGCCATCGATCCCGCATTAATTTCGGGTGCTGCTCTTCTCATAATTAATTATTTAAACAATTTGTAAACACTGCCAAATACAACAGTAAGTAGCGTCAAAACAATCACGATAAAGGTGAAAACGATACCAAAACTGATGAAAACTGATTCAGATGCAGATATTTTTAATGCTTCAAGTTCTAATGCGGAGAATTTATTTCCGGCAAATAAATAAGAAATCAATGCAATTACTCCAACTAAACCTAAAACTAACAATAAGTTTTTGGTATTCTGGGGGTGTTGAATAAAATTATAAACCGGAGCTACAAATAACAGTATACCTGTCAGAACGATCAGAACATATGATAATTGAACCATAGTCTCAAAAGCACCAGTAATATAAAATATTATACCAAGTAATGTACCAACGGCCATTACAGCGTAAAAACCCCATTCAAGATATTTATGAAATTTCTCTTCCATGGTTTTTTATTTTTTCACGTATTTGTTCATCATGTCCATAAAGGTAATGGAAGTATCTTCCATGCTGTTGATCAAAGAGTCAACCTTGGCAATGATGTAATTGTAAAGTACCTGAAGAATCATAGCAACGATCAAACCGAATACTGTAGTCAACAAAGCTACTTTGATACCACTGGCAACAATTTGAGGAGAAATATCACCGGCTGCAGCGATATCATCAAAAGCCTGGATCATACCAACAACTGTTCCCAAGAAACCGAGCATAGGAGCCAGAGCGATAAACAAGGAAATCCAGCTGATACCGGCTTCCATGCGGCCTGTAATTACAGAACCATAGGCTACCAAAGATTTTTCAACTTCCTCAATTCCTGAGTCAATTCTGGTAAGTCCCTGATAGAAAACACTCGCCACAGGCCCGCGGGTATTGCGGCAAACTTCTTTTGCTTCTTCAACGCCGCCCTTGCCTGCAAGTGCACTTTCAATGCTAGCCAAAAGTTTGGTCGTGTTTGTAGCACTTAATGTAAGATAAATAATTCTTTCCATTGCGATAGCCAGACCGAAGATTAAGCTAAGCAGAATAGGTGCCATCCAAACCGGACCCCCTTCGATAAATCTATCTTTCATGCCTTCATGAAAGGTTTTTGATTTTACTGTTTCAACAGTTTCAGTTGAAGCAGATCCAGTACTCTGAGCAAACATGATGTTGCCAGCACCGAAAGTCATCATGCCAGCGATGAACAGTAGAGCGATTAATTTTTTCATAGTTAAGAAATGTTGATTACTACTTTAAACTCAGTTTTAATTATTATAAATTGGTTAACAACTACAAATAAAGGGCAAATGTAAACATAAAAACAAAAAATCGTTGTTTGAATAAAAAAAAAATCAGACCGGGAAATCCGTATGCTTCTTTAACCCATCTTATCGCTTGTAATATCAATGAATTATGTTTTAAATAGTTTTATTCTCAGTCCTTTCTTCGCAATTAAAATTTTTCCTGAATACTTCCTATCTTTGATTTGACAATTCATAGCTCATGGTTATCAATCTTCATTTTAATACCATCATTTTTTTGTGATTTTCTTTTCGGATAATGACAGATCAGATCCCCAGTTTCGCCTTGGGTTGCCGGGCTTGAAAAATTTTGATTATTAAATTTATTTGCATGCCTGAAACGAACGTAATTTTTATGTTGATTATTGTCTGCTCATTATCTCTTTCATTTTATGGACGAAACACTTATCTTTGATTAACAGTTAAAAAAACTTACCCATGGACATAAACGACTATATTATTTACATCATGCTCTTTTTTATGGTGCTTGCGGCAATTGATAAGATTTTTGGTAACCGTTACCACCTGGGAGATAAATTTGATGAAGGATTCATGGCCATGGGGCCACTCGCCATTGCGATGTTGGGCGTAGTTTCTATCGCTCCTGTGCTTTCAAAAACATTAGGGATTGTGATTGTGCCCGTTTATGAGTTTATGGGAGCCGACCCGGCAATGTTTGCTACCAGTCTGCTGGCCAACGATATGGGTGGATATCCGCTTGCAATGGCTATGGCAAAATCCCATGATGCAGGCTTATTTGCAGGACTTATTCTTGGTTCAATGATGGGCCCGACAATCGTATTTACCATTCCGGTTGCACTGGGAATTATCGACAAGGAAGATCATCCTTTTCTGGCTGCAGGGATTCTGATCGGGGTAGTTACCATCCCGTTGGGTTGTTTGGTCGGTGGTATTACAGCAGGTTTCGATATTCGCATGATCCTTCTCAATCTGGTGCCAATCGTACTTTTTTCAGTTTTGATAGCTGCCGGATTGTGGTTCACTCCTACTCTGATGATACGATTGTTTTCTGTTTTTGGCAAAGGATTAATTGCTTTTGTTACCGTTTGTACAGCCCTCATTGTCATTGAAACATTAACCGGACTGGTTATCATTCCTGGTATGGCGCCCATTTCCGATGGTATCACCATAATCGGATCGATTGCAATTGTACTGATTGGTGCATTTCCGATGGTCGCTGTTATATCGAGACTCCTGGAAAAACCAATGCAGCGAATCGAACACAGTCTTGGAATGAATCAGGCAGCTGCAACCGGTATGATCGCAACGCTGGCGAATGTTATTCCGATGCTTCATATTATGAAAGACATGAATCCAAAAGGGAAAATACTGAATGTAGCTTTTGCGGTGAGCGCTGCATTCGTTCTTGGAGATCATCTTGGTTTTACTGCGGGCGTTGAGAAATCGATGATTTTTCCAGTGATTGCCGGAAAACTGACAGGTGGATTCACTGCCTTGATTCTGGCTTATATGGTGGGTGACAGACTAAATAAAAAACAAGCGTAAATCATGGAGGCAAAACAACTTAAACTTCTTTTTGCAAGAGCGAATGCCTTTAAAGAAGGTGATTTGTCTATTGGTGGAACAACTGACGAACTTCTTCGGACCGATGCAAGAAATCAGATTTCTGCAATGAAAATTGAAGAGATTCAACAAACCTTATTAGTTGAAGATCAACTCTCGGAATTACTTGCCCGAAGCATCGACCGCCAGAAACTTCGTTTCATCGGGGATATGCGTATAGCAGAGTTAAAGCAGATATTACTCGGGGCAAAGGCTGAAATCTGGTTGAAGTCCAACGCAACGGCATTATCTAGTGAATCGATTGCAGCGGTTGTTAAAACAATGAATAATAGCGAATTGTCGCAGGTTGCCTTGTCTTTGTTCAATCCAATTGCTAACAAGCAGCCGGTTGGAATTGTTACAATAGGATCGCCGGGGCATTTTGGAAGCCGCATTCAGCCCAATAGTCCGGGTGATGATGAAGACGAAATCTTAATCTCAACACTCGAAGCTTTATGCTATGGTTGTGGTGATGTTATTATCGGATTAAATCCTGCCGGAGATGATCTGGAGACTATTGTCAGAACCGAAAAATTACTTCAGAATATCGTTGAAAGGCTGCAACTTCCTACACGGTATTGTGTGCTTTCCGACATGAATAAACAAAAAAAAGCAGCTGAATTCACACGCGTTGATGTCGGATTCCAGAGTTTGGCCGGAACTTCAACCGCACTAACAGGAATGCTCGGCGGTGATGTTGATTTGTTACTCGAACTATGCCGGAGTTTTAATGGTTTGTATTTTGAAACAGGACAAGGATCTGAGGTTACCAATGGCGCGGCAGAAGGTATTGACATGCTTACCCTTGAATCAAGATGCTATGGATTAGCCCGGCATATCAAAAAAGAAACCGGAAAATGGATGATATTAAATGATGTGGCCGGATTTATCGGACCTGAAGTTTTTAAAACAGGTGAACAGTTAAAAAGAACTTGTCTGGAAGATACTGTCATGGCTAAACTTCATGGTCTTACGATGGGCCTCGATATTTGTTCAACTTTTCATATGGGAATTCATCCAAAAGAACTTGGGCAACTTACACAGGAAATTGTAAGTTTGACTGCGCCGACCTATTTAATGTCAGTTGCAGGAAAAGCCGATCCGATGTTGGGTTATCTGACAACTTCTTTCAGAGAGCACCCGCGCCTCAGAAAAGCAAACAGTAAGCAAATCACTTCTGTTATGCAAAAAAGGCTTATCGATCTGAATGCACTTAAATCAGATGGTACCATTGATCCCACACAAGACAGGATTGCTATGCTTTATGCACGCTTTCACAAAGAAGGTGGCGAAAAACGGTCATCTGAAACTTTGGTTGAAGAAGGAAAACGAAAAATCATGGCTTTACAGCAGCGGGGTTATGATCTGGGTTATGATGCTGGCACTGATAATGTTGATCCTGTTGTTGTTACAGACAGGTTAAACAAAATGTTCAACAATGCCCGTATCGCACTGTATGCAAAAACTGATCCGGCTGTTATTCGCGATTGCTGTCCGGAAGCAGTATCTATCAGCACTGCTTCGCTTGATCGGGATGATTATCTCGCTCATCCTTCCGGTGGAGAAAAAATTGCGGAATCACATCTGCACACACTGATGAGCAAAGTGAAACAGAGTGTGAAATCATTTCAGGTTCAGCTTGTTGTATCAGATGGATTGAATGCCGATGCGGTGAACGAACACCTTCGTAATGTTTTACCTGCCTTCAGATGGAATTTGACAACAGCTGGAATTACAGTTTGTCCAACAGATGTTATCATCGAAAACGGCCGCGTAAGGGCAGGTTATCATCTCGGAAAAATTCTGCAACCAGAGCTACTTGTTCATTTTATCGGTGAACGGCCGGGCACAGGCTTAAATCAGCTGTCGGCATATCTTACCTACGGCACAGACAAGGAAGGGCATTCTGTTTATCAGGAAGAAATGGATCATTCGCTTACAACAGCTGTTTGCGGAATTCATCCTCAGGGCAAAAGTTACCAGATGGCAGTGGACGAGCTTGTTCGTCTGGTTTTAAAAGCGCTTGAAAACAAATGCACCGGAGTGAAGCTGGGCGTTTCAAAATAAAATGAATTGCAATAAACTTAATTTATAATTGGCTAATTATATAAAATTGATCACCTATAGACGCTCTCTGAAAAGGAAAATATAACCAGAAAGAATGGATTGGTATTTTGTGAAACATTTATTTTAAAAATCTTTTTGATGCGTCAGCATTAATTTATAAATTGCACTGGTAATTATGAAAATAATCAATGGCACCTAAAAATTTTCATGCCAACCCGTTTCCCGGGATAAGGAGTTATGAAATTGATGAAAGTCATCATTTCTTCGGAAGGGAATTACAAGTTCGGGAATTAATCAGAAAATTATCTGAAACAAGGTTTCTGGCAATTGTCGGCTCATCCGGATGCGGTAAATCGTCTCTGATAAAAGCAGGTCTTATTCCTGAAATTTTTAAGAAACGACAGGAAAATCTATCCGAATTATGGAAGTTACATATTTTCAGGCCGGCTGAAGATCCATTAGGAAATCTCGGCAGATCACTTTCTGATAATATGCATGAACATGAAAAAATTGATGCTTCCTTAAGATCAGGAAATGATGGACTTGCCAAAGTAATGGGTGAGATATTACTGCCAAATCAGGCTGGTTTAATCTATATCGATCAGTTTGAAGAGTTGTTCCGGTTTAAAAGAAGCGGATCTCTTTCGCAGACAATTGCTGAGGCATCATTATTTATCGATCTTATAATCAACGCTATACAACAGTCTGCTATTCCTGTTTATATTGTGTTATCCATGCGAACTGATTTTCTGGATGAATGCACCGAATTCAGGGGACTAAGTGAAATGATCAATAAAGGTTATTATCTGGTGCCACGGATGAACAGTGAAGAACGACGGCTTGCCATAACCGGACCCATCAACACAACAGGAAATAATATCAGCGAAATTCTCGTTGAGAGATTGCTTGAAGATGTTGGAGACGATCCTGACCAGCTTCCGATCTTACAACATGCCATGATGCGCACCTGGGATCACTGGACAATGAATAAAATTGGTGACCAACCAATTGATATTGAACATTATGAGGCTATCGGAACCATGAAAGAAGCCTTATCCGTGCATCTTGAAGAAATTTATACCGACCTCAAAGACGAAAAAAATAAATATAGTGCTGAGAAACTTTTCAAAGCGCTTACTGATCTTACCAAAGAAAGCCGGGGCACCCGCCGTCCTACCTCACTTGGCGAGATTTGTACACTCACCAGTACCAAAGAAGAAGAAATTATCAGAGTCATTGACCAGTTCAGAAGTCCGGGATGTGCCTTTTTAATGCCTTCAGCTAATATCACACTAACAAAAGAATCAACCATCGACATCTCACATGAAAGTATCATGAGGGTATGGTCAAGGTTAAAAAAATGGGTTGAAGAGGAAGGTGAATCAGCACAGTTATATTTGCGCCTTTCAAAATCGGCAGAACTTTACCAGGAAGGCAAAACCGGATTATGGATCAATCCCGAACTTCAACTGGCTTTGCAGTGGAAGGAACAAACCAGGCCGAATGTTACCTGGGCAACACGATACGATCCGGCCTTCGACAGGGCGATGACCTTCCTCAATTACAGCAAGAAACAACATGAACTGGAGCTTTCGAAAAAAGAAAACCAGCAGAAACGAAACCTGAAAAGGGCGAGAAATTCAGCTATCATACTAGGTATTGCTTCTATCATATCCATTTTATTTCTGATCGTTTCACTGAATCTGCGATTTAAGGCGGAAGCCAGCAGAAAAGAAGCACTCGAAAAAGAAAAAATGGCAATTGTTGAACGAAAAAAGACTGATGAGCAGCGCAAGGAAGCGATCATTCAGCGCAAGATCTCGGAACAACAGCAACAGATTGCTGAACAACAGGAAATGATCACCGAACAACAAAGGCAATATGCTGTAAAACAGCAAATGATCGCACAGGAACAAACGGTGGAAGCTGTTCAGCAAAAAAAACACGCTGAAGTTGCAAGGCATGAAGCCCTCTCAGCCCGAGACGAGGCACAATTACAACGCAAAGAAGCGATTATGCAAAAACAGATTGCAGATCTGGAACGCATCAATGCTGAAGAATCCGAGAAAACCGCGCAACGGCTGCGTTTGCTGGCCATCTCCAATTCGATGGCTATTCAGGCATTACAATTGCATTCGACTGTACAGGATGAAACTCCTGCATTATACGCCCTAACGGCCTATCAGTTGAACGATGATAACGGTGGTTCTGAAAGTGATCCAGCCATTTACAGCGCATTATCAGCCATTTCTGACGATCCAATCGTTCTTCGCGGCCATGACGATGCTGTGCGTGCGATTACAATCTCAAAAAACGGCCAGTTTCTTTTTTCATGTGGTGATGATAAAAATGTATTTCGATGGAACCTGAAAAACCATGAAGAACCGCCGTTACAGGCCGTAATACCAAAAGAAATCAAAGAAACAATCCGTTCGATCATGCTCACCCATGATAACAAATGGCTGGTTGCAGGTACAACTGCCGGACAACTTATCGTCTGGAATCAGAATCTGTTTCCGGAATCTGCAAAAATTTTTGATGCGCATTCCTCCATTGTTAGCGGCCTGACAGCCCATCCCGAAAAAAACCAGTTCTTTTCATTCGGTTCCGACGGAAGATTGTTGAAATGGGAGTATGATGGCGTGAATTTTAATCATACCTTAATCGATTCTGTTGCCAGTGCAATAGGATGTTGTGATATTAACGGAACCGGAACACAACTGGTTTATGCAACTGCTTCGGGTGATGTAAAATCGATATCATTGGATGATAAGCAGTTAAATGCTACTGTTTTGACCAAATTAAAAAGTTTTGCCCTTTCATTAAAATTCGATAACAGTGGGATTACCATTGCATTGGGTTGTCAGGATGGTTCAGTTCAGCTTATTCAGGCAGGAAATAATGGAGAATTACAGCAACAGGAAGTTATCGGAAAGCATATTTCAGGCATTACCGGATTGGTATTCAGTCCGGATGGCGGCACTATAACCACAGCAGGTTACGACTGGGCAATCAGGATGTCGCCTTATCCACTGACCGAAGAAAAACCTGTTACAATCAATAACCATGAACTCTGGGTGTATGATATTTTGTTCACACCTGATGGTAATCAGCTCATTTCGTGCAGTGCTGATAAAACTATCCGGATTTTCTCAACCTATAATCAACAGATGGCAGAGAAATTAACGCCAGCAGTCAAGCGTAATATGACATTAACCGAATGGAATAAAATGGTCGGTCTGGATGTGCCTTTTCACAAAACCATTAAAAACCTGCCATGAGTCAAGCAATATTCATAAAAGTGGTCAAAATGCAAAACAATCACTTCAATCGTATTCTTGTTCTGATGATGTTTCAGTTTATCATCAGCAACCTTTTCTTCACTAAACCGGTAACAGCGCAATCATGCGACGAGGTAACACTCAATGAGGCAGTAAAATATTATGAATTGGGGAAATTTGACCTGGTAATCGGATCTCTGGAAAAATGTATAAAAAGTGGATTCAACGAAAAACAGAAAATTGAAGCACATCGGCTGAAAGCGATGTCCTATCTTTCAATTGATTCTGTTACAAGAGCCTCACTCGAGATTGCCTTGCTGCTGCAGATTAACCCTACCTATGATCCCAATTTATTTGATCCGCCTTTGTTTATCAATCTGGTTAATAAACTGAAAGTTTCTGGTGTGGGACAAATCGTAACTTCCGTTTCCAAAAAAGCTGAAAATATTTACGAAACCCCGGCAACCATTGCAGTAATCACACGCGATGATATTCAAAAACGCGGTTACAACGATCTTGTCGAACTTCTCAAAGATGTCCCTGGATTTGACCTCACCTTGTTTTATGGTCCGGAGTATGCCAATATTTATCAAAGGGGATTCAGACAAAACAATACAGAGAAAACACTTTTGCTGATCGATGGGATCGAGGAAAATGACCTTTGGACCAACTGGGCATATATTGACAGACAATATCCGCTTTCAAACATTGAAAGGGTAGAAATTATTTATGGCCCCGCATCAACCATGTATGGTCCCAATGCTTTTGCCGGTGTGATTAACGTAATCAGCCGCAATTCGACCGATGCCATAAAACCGGGTAAGAATATCGGCATTAGCGGAAAAGTGAATTATGGTTCCTACAACACGCGCACTCTGGATATGAGTGTTTCTGGAAAGAAAAGAATCGTTTCATTTACTTTATCAGGCCGGTTGTATCATTCTGATGAACATGATCTCTCCAGTCAGAAGTATTTTGATTATGATCCGTCTGTTTACAATGATGTTGACTACAACAAACTCATGGGCATCAGCAACAATGCGAAGAATTATTTATTAGCCAACAATTTACCATTTACGCATCCCTATTATCAGGTTTCAGCCGATTCAAATCAACTGAACCTGACTACATTAGGTGTTGAGACTGCACGAAATCTGGACAAATCAGCTTACAATCAGATTGTTGACGGAAATCCAATCCGTTTTACAAATGAAACTGACAGCTGGCTTTTGAACGGAAAAGTGAATATTGGTAATTTTAGTTTTGGATTTCAATCATGGAAATACTCACGCGGAGGAACCACACAATATACTGACCAATTTGTTGCCGGATCAGAAAATGGAAGCAACTGGATTCCACAATTGAGTAATTTCTTCACAAAATACGAGAATCAGTTGAGCGATAAGGTGTTTGTTTCAAATCTTACCACCTACCGAATCCATACTGTTACGGATAATACCCGTCTGGTTTCATTATCAAACTATGCACGTGGAAACAAAAAACTGAATTCACTGGTTGTTGATGCGCCTCCTGTATGGACAACGCTTTATTTGTTTGAACAATCCAAACAACTCAGAAATGAATTCAAAGTAAATTACAGACCATCATCACGGATCGATATTGTTTCAGGACTGGAAATTCGTAACAGCAATCTGCAAGGGGCTTATTACACCAGTCTGACAAGCACACCACAAGATTCAGCCGTAATATTACCGTCCCCGAAAGGAGGCAATGAATTCAATGTATGGGATCTTGGATTGTATAGTCAGGGAACATGGCAGGCGATTAAAAACATGAAAATAACACTGGGTCTTCGTTATGACTACAATGTTGTCAGAGAAAACGGTGGTTTTGGAAATGAACTTAGTCCAAGGGCGGCTGTAGTCTGGTCACCCGGAAAATACACCTTCAAGGCGATTTACTCCCGCGGAATCATGAATGTGTCGAACTGGACAAAATATTCTTCTGCAGGAAATCGCATTCCCAACCCGACATTGAATACCGAAAACATTCAAAACATTGAAATAAGTTCAGGATTCAGGTTAAATAAGGCATTTCAGGCCGACATTTCATTTTACCAGAATTTCATCGATAATGTTGTTGGCACCGTGGATGTAAAAGAAAATCCAGGTAAAATTCAAAATGCCAACATCGGCGAATTCAAAATAACCGGACTGCAGGCCAATACTATCTATAAACAAGGTTCATTTTCAGCATATTTCAATTATACATTCAGCGATCCCAAACAAACCTATTCTGAAGCCGGCCAGGTGGACAACCGTGTTGGGGATATTGCCTCACATCAATTTAATATCGGCGCTGATAAATTATTTTTCGATCAGTTGAATATCAACCTCAGACTAAATTACACTGGCAAAAGACCCACTGGATTGGGCACAACTGTTCCGCTTAACAACGATACTTTTCCGGCTGTAACAATTTTGAACGGAGCCATAAATTACTCAAACCCTAAGTTAGTGCCGGGCTTGTCGCTTCAACTCGTTTGCAACAATATACTAAATACAACTTATTATCACCCCGGAACCAAGGCTGCCGAAGGTATCACCAGCCCAACTGCCATCATGCAACGTGGAAGGCACTTACTTCTTAATATCTCCTACGATTTCTAAACTTGTTTTTTTTAATGACCATGTCAGATTCATACAATACAATTATTAATCAACAATCAAGATGGGGAGCATTATACACTCCTCTGAAACCCAAAACTGAAAAAAAAGCAGGATTAAGAACCGTGTTATTTATTAGTTGCAACAGCGGAAATCTTTTGTTTGAAAATCTGGTACGTTTTGAATCATTATATCCTGAAAAATTAAATATCATTGGCATTGTTACGGATGATCCTGTCGATCCTTTTGCAAGAATCTCCATAAAAAAAAGAATCTGGAATCAGTTTTTACCAGAAGAGCGTAAGATTCTGTTCCAGAGAACCATCGATGCATCAATCAGGATTGGTGTCCCATGTTATTCAGGAGCTGTTAAAACAGACTATTTCAGAGAAATTTTTTATAAATGGAATCCGGAAGCGTTATTGATGTTTTGCTACGGACAAATAATTGATATAGCGATCTATGGATATCCGGTCATGGGATCTTATAATTTTCATCCATCCGATCTGCAGAACAAAATCGGAGGCGGATCACAGCCCTTCCAAAACACCATATTGAACGGTTCCAAAACATCTGTGCTGGTCATCCATAAAGTAACTGACATTGTTGATGTGGGCCCCATTGTAAGTGTTTCTCCACCATCGAATATCTGCCTCGAAGAAGGCAGTTACCCTTCGAGTATTTTGTCACTTGACGATAAAATTACAAGTGTCGGAGGCTGGATGGGCGTTGCACTTACTGACGCTATCATCTGCAAAAAAGAAAAAGGAATGACGGGTCATGTCGATCATGTTGACATCGACCGGTTGATGCCTGAAACGATCAAAACAATACTGCAAAAACCGGTCATTGATGACCTGAATGAAAAGTACGAGGTACCGTTACATCCTTTGTTGAATAAATAATCGTATTGAATGAAAAAGGATTCCGGCATATTAAAAATAATGAACATCCGACCTGAGGAAGCGAAGGCAGTCTTTTTGCTTATTGCCTTTTCATTTTTCATCGGACTAACGCTTTCCTTTTATTTTACCGCATCGAATGCCATTTTCCTGAAACATTTTAAACCTTCGATGATACCCGTTTCATTCATCGCATCAGGCGTGCTGATTTATCTGGCCTGGTGGGTTTTTTCTAAAATTGATCGCAGATTGTCGTTTTCAACACAGGTGTCGGTCAAACTTGTATTCATTTTTATTACAGTACTTGCCATCAGCGCCGGAGTATATTTTCTCAAAAACTCATGGCTGATTTTCACCATGTACACCTGGGTCAGGATAGTAGTTTACATCACTTTGGTTACTTTTTGGGGTATTGCCGGGAAACTTTTTAACATCAGACAAGGGAAACGGATTTTTGGTTTGATCGGGATTGGGGAAGTGATTTCGATTATGATCGGATATTTCTCAATACCACTGATTCTCAAATTTCTGAAAGCGCCAGACTTACTTTTTCTGGCTTCAGGAACTTTGCTCATGTGTTTTATAATGGCATTCATCATTTTACAGACTTTCAAAGATCAGCTTTCGGGAACAAAAGGATTACAACAAACAGGTAAAATAATCAAGGAATCTGAAACCAGCTATTGGAAACTTGTAAAACAGCCATATTTCATGCTGATATCACTAATGGCATTATTGCCCATCTTTGGGTATCTTTTTGTTGATTTTCTTTTCTTATCACAAACCAAAATTGAGTTTGCCAATAATCCGGAAACCATTGCAGGATTTTTTGGCATATTCCTTGGGTTTGTGGCCGTTATTGAGTTGATTTTCAAGATGTTTTCTGGTCGTTTTCTCAATAAATACGGACTAAAACCAAGTTTGATTTCTTTACCAGTTATCCTGCTGGTATCGATATTTATCGCAGCAGTATTTGGAAGCCTGTATGGTTCTGTCGGATTATTTTTTGCATTCATTTCCATGGCCCGGCTATTCGAACGGTCGGTGAGATCAGCTGTATATGAGCCTGCATTTCAATTGTTATACCAACCTGTTCCTTCGGGCCAGCGATTGATTTTCCAGAATCAGATCGAAGGTATTCCAAAAGCCCTGGGGACGGTAATTACCGGTGTTGTTATCCTGCTTTTTTCAACCCTTCACTCGTTCAACCTCGTACATTACAATTGGTTTTTCATCCTGGTTCTGGCATTTTGGATATGGATTTCAGTAAAAATGTATGAAGGCTACCGAAATATGCTCAAGTCGAAGTTGAATGAATTAAAATCAGAGAATAATACACTTAATCAATCGCTTAACGAAATTATTTTACAGAAGCTCAGGCAAACCGGCACAGAAAATTTTGAACAGACATTCAGAATATGTGAGGCAGTTGAGCCAATTTGTACAGAGGAATCATTGAAACAGATTTTTGAAGAGATGCCGGAAGCTGTTCAAAAGATCATCCTTAATCTTTTTGTTGAAAGGCAAATGGTTAATACTCTGGGTTTCGTCAAAAATCTTGACCTGACAAGATATTCGGAGAATCTGCAATTACTGATTAAACAAACCATTGAAGATCTTGAAGATGCTGAAAGTCTGCCTTTCGGAAAAATAGCCGACCTAAGCAAATCGGCTGACTCAAAAGACCGTCTGAATGCTGCCCATTTATTGGGATCATCAGGAAGATACAATACGATCAGATTGTTACACAATCTCACCAAAGATACTGATTCTGAAGTGAAAAGAGCAGTAATCATCGCGAGTGGCAAAATCAAACGTTACGAACTCTGGCCTTTCATCACTGAAAATTTAACCCATCCCGGCTTTGCAGGTGCCGCGATGATTGCTGTTCAGCAAATCGGAGAACCAATCCTGCCAGAAGTGGAACGGTTATTTGATAAATCAAACGGTCAGATTGCAGTTCAGATCCGCATCATAAAGATTTATGAAGCCATTGGCGGTCAAAAATCCATCAAACTCCTGCGCGATAAAATGGTTTATCCTAATAAAGATGTTCGTCGGCAGGTGCTGATCTCACTCAGCAAAAGAAAATACCAGGCCACTGCCTCTGAAGCGGTCTCTCTGAAGGGAATGATTGAAGAATCGGTCGAAATAATTCTTTGGTTACTCGCTTCCTTGCAGGATCTTAGCAGCTTTGAGGAGGCATTTGATCTGAAAATGTCTTTGCTGGCTGAACTGGAAGTACAGAAAGAGCATGTTTTCTTACTTCTTTCTCTTCTGTACGATATGAAAACCATTCATCACATTCGCGAACATATTGAAAGCAAAGATGCCAATGCCAAAGTATATGCATTTGAAATTGGCGATATGCTTATCGGTGCTGAGATCAAAGAGATATTCTTTCCCATTTTTGAAGACCTGCCAATTCAAGAAAGATTGAATCGCTTTATGTACAGATTTCCGCAGGAAAAACTGGAACCGGTTGAAAGGATTTATGATATATTAAACAAGGAATACACATTAACAAACAGATATTCAAAGGCTTGTGCTCTGAATTTGCTAGGCTCTCAAAACAAAAATGAAAACCAGCAGACTGAAAAAATTCTTGCTGCCAACCTTGTGCATCCTGATCCGTTGTTAAGCGAAGTGTCAGCCTGGTCGTTATATCAGCATAATTCAGATTATTTCGATGATATTGTGCAAAGATTGAATAAAAAAGGGAACAAGGAAATCTTGTTTACCGAAAATAAAATCCGGGCGCGTGAACAAAAAAAAGGTTGGCTTTTATTTGATAAAGTTGGCCTGATGCGAGGCACTGACCTCTTTTCTTCTGTTTCAGAAACGGTAATTATTGGTTTTCTGACAATGTTTCCTGAGATCTGGATAAGTAAAAAATCGTCACCTGAGAATGGGATGAAACTAAAAACACAGACAATTCATCTGACTACCGATGATGGTATGGTAATCGCAATTCCATATTCTGACTTGTATGAATTTATGATCAGTACGCCCGAACTTGCTGAGAAGTTGTTCGGGTTAAACGAAATAACCACGTCTAATTAATCGATTATGCATAACTTGATCATTGCCTTCCTGTTTTTGATCCTCCCGGTAGTTTCTGTCGGTCAGACTGGGCATGAAACAGGGTTTCCGTATATAAAAAATTATACAACAGCGGGTTACCGCGCACATGCGCAGAATTTTGCTATCGCTGGCGACCATCATGGGCTTATGTATTTTGGCAATTTTGCAGGTGTTATGCAGTATGATGGCGAAACCTGGCGGCTCATTCAGACCGAAAAAAGCACAAAGGTGTCGGCCCTGGCGATTGATTCAGCCGGAAAAGTATTTGTTGGTGCACGGGGTGAAA
Organism: uncultured Bacteroidota bacterium; assembly: GCA_903957365.1. Lineage (GTDB taxonomy): Bacteria > Bacteroidota > Bacteroidia > Bacteroidales > F082 > CAJBPB01. Next base: position 12,321 of record CAJBPB010000292.1, on the reverse strand, counting down.
TTGGCTTTCTGGAAACGAATGCTGATGGCAAATTACGGTTTATAAGTTTGTTAAAGGATTTAAAAACCGATTATTCTCCGTTTTATGATATTCTTCAGATTTTTATTGTTCATAACATTGTTTACTTCATCTCTGAAAATGCAGTTTTTAGTCTGAATGAAGGAAATATCTCCGTCTTTGAAACTCCAAATGAGGTTTTGGGGGCTTTCTTAATAAACGATCTGATTTACCTGCAGATAAAAGAAACCGGATTGATGTCATTTCAAAACGGACAACTGAAAAAAGTCGGTGATGGTCAGCTATTCTCAGGTGCAGCGGTTATTACAGCAATGTTACCTTACAAAAACGATGAATTACTTATTGCAACAAGTACACAGGGATTGTTTCTGCTTGTCGGAGAATCTCTTCAGCCTTTTAAAGCTCAGGTGAACGATCTGTTGATGAAAAACCCTGTAACCTCAGCCATCAGCTTATCAGACGGCACTTTTGCCCTCGGTACTTCGCGTATTGGAGTTATTATCATCAATAAAGAAGGTGATATTCAGCAAATAATTGATGAGGAGGCATCCTTGCAGAACAGTTTTGTTCGTGCACTTTATAAAAGCAATGACAACACCTTGTGGGCAGCCCTGAATAACGGCATTTCGATGATAGAAATTCCATCAACTTTCACCTATTTTGATCAAAAATCAGGTCTTGAAGGCGCTGTTAATCAGATAATCCGCTATGAAAACACATTGTATGTCGCTACATACCAGGGACTTTATTATTACGACGAAGACCGGTTTGGTTTTGCTCCTGTGAAAGAGATTATTTCGGCATGCTGGAGCATTGTTCCGTTTGATGGCGCATTGTTTGCCGCTACCTCACAGGGTATTTTCTCCGTAAAAAACAAGAAAGCAGCTTTCGTCAACGATTGTTTTGCTATTTCGCTGGTTACCTCAAAAAATGATCTTTCAAGTCTTTTCGTTGGCGAAACAAGAGGATTTTACAGTCTGAAAAGAGAAGGTTCACATTGGAATTATAAAAAGTTTGATGGTGTTGATGACGAGATAATCGATCTCCAGACAGATGCACAGGGAAATGTTTGGGGAGCAACATTGTCGGAAGGGATTTTCCGCTATAAACCAGTTGAGGCGGCACCAACATATTTCAATCAACAAAATGGATTACCTGAAAATGTCGGTATTTCGATCAATCCGTTTGCAAATACAATTTGTGTCTCCAGTATAAAAGGCGCCTTTGTTTTCGATGAAACAGATCAATCATTTGATTCGATCCAATTCATTGATTCGGCGGAGCAGGATTCAAAAGAATGGTACTCGCTGATTATTCCCGATAAAAACGGAAATCTTTGGATTACTGAAGGTGATGAAACCCATATAAAAATTCTGGCAAAAAAAGACTCTTATTATAATCCTGTTTCAAAACCATTTCAGCCAATTTCAGATAATGTGGTCTGGAGCATACTGCCCGAAGACAATGGAATAACCTGGTTTGGTGGTCCGGATGGGTTGATCAGGTATAATCCTTTGATCCTGAATAAGAATACGATCCCTTTTCCAAACCTGATTCGTAAGATTACCATTAACAACGATTCGGTTTATTATTCAGGAAATACGGATTTAGCAACAGACGAAATGGTGTTGGATTACAGTCATAATTCATTAGGATTTGAATTTAGTGCTCCTTTTTACGCCGTGAAAGGAAATATGCAATATCAATATTATCTTGAAGGATTTGAAGAAACATGGAATGACTGGTCCAGGCAATCGGGCAAAGAATACACGAATATTCCGGGCGGAAAATATGTTTTTCATATAAGGGCAAAAAACACTTTTGGAGAGCTCGCTCAGGAAGCAACCTATCATTTTCAGGTACTCTCGCCATGGTATTTCTCAATCTGGTCGCTGATACTTTATATTTCGTTTACCGCCGGGATTATTTATCTGATTGTTGTTTTGCGAAACCGGAATTTACTGAAAGAAAAACGGATTCTTGAGGAGCGAATAGCGAATCGCACGGCAGAAGTTGTGCAGCAGAAAGAAGAAATTGAAAATCAATCGCAGGAGCTCACAAATAAAAATGACGAACTCGAAAAAATCAATTCTGCCATTAAATCAATCAATGCTGAGATAAATTTTGAAAACCTGCTGCAGTCACTTCTCGAAAAGATGAAGATCATCCGGTCTGCCGAAAAATCACTGGCACTTGTTTATGACAAAAACAGTGAGGCATACCGCTACAAAGCTTGTATTGGCTATTCGCTTTCCGAATTTGATGAGATCACGATAAATCTGGCACAGGCTGAAAACAGATATCTCAAAAATACGGAGGAGGTATTTGAAGATATTTTTATCAAATCAGAATTTTCATCTTACAACGAGATTGAGGCTTTACAAAAATATGTGAAACCAAAATCAATGATGGTTCTCGTGATCAGGATTGAAAATAAAATAGAGGCATTTTTAATTTTTGAGAACCACAGCAGAGATAATGCCTTCGAGGCAAGAGATATCAGTCTGATTAAAAATTCGAAAGAACACATCATCTCAGCCATTATCCGTACACGTATACTCGAGGATCTGCAACAAACACTGCATAACCTGAAAGACACGCAGGACCAGCTTATTCAATCGGAAAAACTGGCCTCGTTGGGTCAGCTTACTGCAGGTATTGCGCATGAAATTCAGAACCCGCTTAATTTTGTCAATAATTTTGCATCCCTCTCGGTTGATCTGGCAAACGAATTACAGGAAACCCTTGAAGAAATAAAAGATAATATACCTGTTGAAAAGTATGAGGATGTTGAGGACGTGATTGGTTTGATCAAAGGAAATATTGTGAAGATCAATGAACATGGAAAACGGGTTGAAAGTATTGTAAAAGGGATGCTTCAGCATTCGAGAGGCAAAACCGGCGAGTTTGAAGAGATTGATATCAACAATATGGTTTCAGAATATGTTAATCTCGCGTATCACGGGATGAAAGCGAAAGAAAAAAGCTTCAATACAGCCATCCGCACACAACTTGATCCTGCGGTTGGTAAGGCAAGTATTTTGCCCCAGGATCTGAGCCGGGTGATACTGAACATCGTGAACAATGCCTGTTATGCAGTGGACGAAAAATCAAAGAAAGGCATACCTGATTTCAGGCCGGAAGTAATTGTCAGCACAAAAAAAATTCATGATAAAATTGAGATTAAGATCAAGGATAACGGAACAGGAATACCAGACCATGTTATCGAAAAAATATTTAATCCGTTTTTCACTACCAAACCAACGGGCAAGGGTACAGGCCTGGGCTTATCGATGAGTTTTGATATAGTGAACAATATTCACAAAGGAAAATTAGAAGTAAAATCACAATTAGGAGAATATACTGAATTCATCATTACTATTCCCGAAAAACAATCATGAAAGGCATAGAATGTTGAATATAAGAACGTTACTACAATTTATTCTGGTTTCTTTTGTTTATTTATCTGTACAAAGTCAGACAGTTTTTAAAATAAATCAATATAATATCGTTGATGATGGCCGTTTCATGCCGGTTTTCACGCTCTATTCGGGGCAATCATTTAGTGAACACTGGGGCATTTCATCATATTTTTATGTGAATGGCGCGAAAGGAAGCAGTTGGGGAGAAGGCCTGGCCGGACCAACCTGGACACCTGTTAAAGGACTGTCATTTGGATTTCTGGCTGGAATTCAATCAAATGAAGATCAATTGTGGAGGATATCGCCCATAATCAATTATTCGGGTAAGAAAATTTCCTGTTTTGGAGCTTTCGAATACGGCGGAGAACGACACCGTTGGGATGTGATGGCCTTTTATCTGATAAAGGATTTTAAAATCGGGGGTGAACTGATTCGTTTCTACAATATGTTTGCAGCAGGTCCAAGGGTTGAATACTCATTCTTTAAAAAACAACCCATTACAGTCTTTACCACTGGTTTGTGGGACTGGACAAACGGAAAACCTGGTTTAATGTTTGGTATTTATTCCGTTTTCAGTCAAAAGAACTAATAGTTTCAAATCAAAACTATCTGTCTTCCTGGAAATTTTATTTTGAATTATTCATTCAAAATGGAAATATTCCCCGGACTATGAGAAACTGTCTAGTTTTTATTTTTGAGTAGTTTTTTGAAGAATTAAGTCCTCAGACGAGGCAAAATTGACGTTAATAGCAGCGCTATTGACGGAGATTTTAACGAAGCATGAGGGCTTAAGTCACAAAAAAATGCCAAAGGATAAATTTCAGACAATTTCTAATACTCCCTAATTATAGGACAGGTAAATAGATTCAGTTCCTGAATAATTATCGAAAAAATGAAAATTCGATAGTCTGACTTCTTTAGCTATTGTACTTTTAAATCATCACTAAACTACATCCACCTGCGTTTCTTGAAATAGAAGATCATTCCAACACTCAGCAATACCATTCCTATAAGCAGAATCCAGAATGATGTTTTACTGTCTGCCATTGGCAGAAAAACATTCATTCCGTAAAGGCTGGTAATAAATGTCAATGGTAGAATAATGGACGAAATCAGGGTGAGAATCTTCATGATCTCGTTGGTCTTGTTGGTCTGCATTGAGTCGAATGTTTTCGACAGACCTTCGATCAGCTCCTCGTAATCCTCGGTCATATCCCACATTTTCTGGTAATAGTCGAGGATATTACCCCAGTAATCCTCCATATTATCGGCATAACCGCTCACCTGTCCGGTTTCAAATTTGTGAAACATCCGGAGTTGAGGTTTGAAAATTGTATTGGTCAGAATGATATTTTTTCGGGTAACAGAGATGCGTTCGATAATTTTGACCTGTTTGTTCCCAAACAGTTCACGGTTTATCAATTCGAGGTCCAGACCGACTTTTCGCAAAAGATACAACGATTCCGACATCAATTTCTCTAAAATACGGTATAGCAGGGTATCAGAGGTTCCTATATCGATTTCTTCATCTTTTTCTTCCATGGTTTTGTATTCGCCAAACAGATTGCCTACGATCCATGGGCTTTTTTCGATGGTGATAATAAAATCTTCGCCCCAGAATATTTTTTCCTCTTTTGTTTTGATGAAGAGGTTTTGCTTGTCAAAAGTGGGAAAATGAAGGATCAGGAAGTAATAATCGTCGTAAATGTCGATTTTCGGGCGTTGGTTTATCGAACGGCAGTCTTCGATATCGAGTGGATGGAAGTGGAATTTCTCTCGCAAAAAAGTAAAATCATCTTCATTGGGGTTTAACAAATGATGCCATTTTAACCGTCCCATTTTAATTGTATCAATCATTGGTTACCTCCTTCTTTGAAAATGAAAATTTTGTTGGGCTACATTCCTTAATTTTTTTGCAAAATTACTCTTTTATATTTTCTGAAAACGAAAAAACCCGCCCTTTCTTACGTAAAGGCGGGTTTTAACATAAATTATAATAAATCGATTCTCTAGTTGTTGATAATCAATTTTTTAACGCCTGTGTTCTTTTCAGTATTCAAACGAATGAAATAGATACCGTTGGGTATTTTGCTGATATCAATTTTAACCCGCGAATTTCCGTTGGTTTCAATCTGATTGATTAATCTTCCCTGTAAATCTGTGATTTCGATATGTGCATCAGCAGCGGTATTTTGTTTGAATGAAACCTCAACAATACCTGATGCCGGATTGGGTGTTAACTGCATTGCATTTGTATTTAATCCTGATTCATATACACCGGTTTCAACATCAAGTACAGATAGTTTCAGATCGTCAAAATAATAACCATCCTCAGTAACACCAGAATCGCTGTACAATCTGAACCTGAATTTAATACTTTGTTCTGCATATGCTGTGAGGTCAATTTCTTCATTCACCCAACCCGAAACGCCGTCATAATAAGGCTGATCGTCTGAACCGGTTTTTGTAAATTGACCAGCCAAAGGAATCCATGTATTTGTTCCTTCAACTTTAACTTCAATTTTAACATAGTCGTAACCACTCTCAAGATCCCATTTAGCCCAGTAACTGAGTAAAGCAAAGGTAGTTGCTGGTATTTCAATTGGGTTGATCATGGTAACGATATTATTTTCATTGTCCTGGTAGTTGCCGTTTCTTGAATCAGTGATCGAACCGGTTGGTGTATGATAACTCAGCGTTGTTACTGTCCATTTGGGTGAAGTCCAGTTATCCAACAGGTCGCAATTATCTTCGAATACGATGGTAGTAGTTCCATACATTTTGGTGATCGTGTCCGACAAGGTGTAACTTCCATTGTTGAGTGAAAGTAAAAACCGGAAGGATTGTCCGCTTTCAATATCATCTCTGAGCGTATAGCTGATTGAGTCAGTTTTGATCTCGAGTATTTCGAGACTGCCAAAACTTACCGGGCCACCTGTAACCTGAATATTTTCATCCAGCGGTGTGATACTTACGCTCCATGAATCAGTTTCACCAAAGCCAAGACGTTGCACATCAAAATGGAAATACCCTTCTTTTTCTGACAATATGGATGGGGATGTTTCAGTAAGGTTTCCATAATTTCCTGCAAGGTAGGCGGCCAATAAATCCTGAAGAATACTCTCCTGACACAAGGGGATAATTCTGTTCATCGATGGCCAAAAACCATCATTTGAGGTTCCGACTTCAGGCGTGTACGAAAATATTTTGTTTTTATTTTCTGTGTCGCCATACATCCAGTCATCAGAACCCCCATTTGTAGGGTAAATAGTTGTACTTCCGGCGCCAAACGTATAATTATTATCCTGAGTCATCATGCTTGCATGAGCGAAAAAGGTAGCATCATCCGGGCATGCATCAGGTGTCCATCCCCATGGGTACAAAAGCAAACCGGCAGCTGAATGGTAGTTAAGTGTAATTACAAAGTTATGTGCTTCACAAAACTGTTTTATGTTTTGATTTTCAGGTTCGCTGAAAGCAGATGGTCCACGGTAGGTTTCGTCACCCGGATAAGGAGAAGAGCCATCATTGTCATAGCCCCACATATAACCATAATTACGGTTTACATCAACACCATAAGAGCTGCCATTGTTGCGGCGGTTTTTACGCCACATACCACCACCATTGGGATCAGTTTGTTCGTTATACATATATCCGTCGGGGTTAAGAACGGGAACAAAGTACATCTCTGTATTGTCAACCAAGGTGCGTATTTCTTCGTTTGTGTCGTAGTTTTCCAACAAATAAAGCATATAATAAATCATTTGTTGAACACCTATTCCTTCGCGTGCATGATGAATAGCTGTATAAAGCACTTCTGGCTCATTTTCATCATCACCCGGATTGTCGCTTAAACGCACCCACCAGATCGGATTTCCATTGTGTGAGGATAAATCAGGGTTGATTGCTTGTCTGAAATTGATCAGGTTGGGCCAATGCTGGGCCATATAATCAAGTTTCTCCATGGTTTCATCGTAGGTATAAAAACCTCCCATGCTGCCATATTCCCAGTTTTCCGGAACAGGATATTCATCGGCTGGATTACGAACGATCTTCAGACCTTTTTCTGATTCATATCTTTCCGCATAGAATTTAGAAACATCGGGAATAATTGTTTCGAAGCTGAAACCGTTTTCGGTCAGCCGGTTCAATTGCGATTGTGAAAGTTCTGTTTCGAACCAGGTATTCGCTTTGTGCGTTCCTTCAGTTACATCAACCCCAACAGAAGCAAGTTGTCGGATTGTTTTATCGGCCAGAGATATTTTAACTCTTGCATAGCGTTCTGTTTGCGCATGCAATTGAAATACTACAAATAACACAAGGATAATCGATAGGATTTTTTTCATAAAAGGGTAAAATTTTGACATTAAATTCGCCATAAAAGTAAATAAATCTCAGAAAGGTCAGCGTGTAAATTGGGAAATTATTTCCAATTCAAGGTATTAATAAAATGATTGATATCCTGATTGATAAAGTCGATGACAGGTGCCATTGAATCGTTGTTCGGACGGATATTGAAATACAGGGCACCACGTAAAAAATGGTTGCTGCTGTCTGTCAGAAAAAACTGCGTTGGTGAAGCCACACCTGCACCCTGAATTCTGTAAATCATACCATAAACATGGTGCTCAGGTATTGAAATGACCGAATCGTTGATGGCGCTTGCCTTGGGTATGTGTTTCAATACCAATGACCTGGAATCTTCAAGATAATTTACCAAATCATTTTTCAAAGGATTATAGCTGATATGCAGAGTTCCTTTGAATTTAGGAAATTCAATATTTAACCAGTATTTTTCGTCCGGCGACTGAAAATCGGGTGTCAACGAAGCGTATGATGGAAATTCGAATGCATAAGGGAAAATGGAATCGAAAGCATTGTAATTTTTTTGAGGAAGTTCAATTCTGAAATAACCCCTTGGTTTTGGTGTATAAGTTTCGTCGCATGAAGTTATAACAATAATTACAAAAATCATTGTTAACAATGCAGTTGAAATTTTCCGGAGGTTAATTGATTTCCGCATCGGGCTTTCTGATTTTTATTTGTTTGATTCTGCGCGAATCAGCATCTACCACTTCCAGCACCAGATCTTTGATCTTTATTTTTGCGCCTTTTGTCGGGATGCGGCCCTCCATCTCAAGGATCAACCCGGCAATAGTATCTGATTCATCCTGCAGGTCATCAAAATAGTGTTCATCAAATTCAAGAACTTTACAGAAATCCAGCAGGTTGGTCGAGGCATTAAATAAAAAGGTATGATCGTCCAGTTTGGAGTAAAAACTGTTGTTTGAATCTTTGTCGAACTCATCACTTATCTCGCCGACAATTTCTTCAATAATATCTTCAAGTGAAATAAGTCCGGCTGTACCTCCGTATTCATCCACTACGATGGCAAGATGTATTTTTTTCTCTCTGAATTCCTGCAAAAGATCATTGATTCTTTTGTTTTCCGGAACAAAGAAGGAGGGCCGGATGAGCGTTGTCCAGTCTATATCTGATTTATCGAGATAAGGGATTAAATCTTTGATATACAACAGTCCGATCACATGATCAAGGTTGCCTTCGAATACCGGAATCCTTGAAAAACCTGTTTTCAGGATAAGACTAATCACCTCTTCAAAGCTTGTTTTTATATCAAGTGCGGTAATTCCGATGCGCGGTTTCATTACGCTGCGAACCTCTTTTTCGTTGAAGGTAGCGATACCTTTCAGCATTTTCTTTTCTTCGGGCGGCGTAGTTTCATCGGAGGTTATGTCAATAGCAGCAGATAATTCACTCATCGACAGATTGTATGATTTGCGGATAAGTTTTTTGTCGAGAAATGAGGTGGACCCAACAAGTATCATGCTGATTGGCTTAAATAAATGAACCAGAAAATTCATAGGAAATGCTGCCAGCCTTGCCAGCCGCACCGGGTGGCGATTTGCGATTACCTTGGGAATAATCTCACCTATCAGTAAGAGAAGAGAGGTAACAACCACAATCTGAATCACAAAAGCGAGCACGGGATTATGTTCCAGATCAAAAAGTTTTGCAGTTATGAAAGTTGACAATATTACGATTGCCACATTTACCAGGTTGTTGGCAATTAAAATGGTCGCGAGTAAGGTTTTAGGCTTTTCACGCAACTCAAATACCATTTTATCCTGCTTTGTATCTGTAGAATCAAGTTCGCTTATGTCATTGGGCTTCAATGAAAAAAAGGCTGTTTCGCTACCTGATATAACAGCAGAAGCGATCAACAGCAAAGCAAGTATAAGAAAGTTGACTAAAATAAAAGGAGAAAACCCAAGCGGTTCCGGATTCAAAAAAATGAATAGTGTGCTTGTCAAAATTTCGGACATTTCCAAAATATAATGTATTGATTCAGGATGCAAAGTTAGTATAAATCATTGACTTCGCTACCAGACTGGTCATGCCAGAAAAATCATTCGCATCAGAATGGAAGGTCCTCACCGCCTTCATGCATAGGTAAAGAGGTGTTTTGATCCTGAACTGGTTTTGTATAGGTTGCATTTGAGGTATTTTCTGAATGGGACGGATTACCTTGTCCTGCTTTCATAATCATATTCAGTCTTTCGGCACTTATTTCGGTAATATATCTTGTAACTTCCTGATTGTCTTTGTATTGCCTGGTCTTTATTTTGCCTTCAACATACATAAGATCACCTTTAATATAATTCCTTTTTTTGTCGGCGATATCATTGGCAAGTATTCCCCAAACCACAATATTATGCCATTCAGTTTGTTCCTGCCAGTTGCCGTCTTTATCGCGGTAGTGGTCACTTGTGGCAAGTGAAAAACTTACTTTTTTAGTTCCGTTTTCAAATGAAATCACCTCAGGATCTTTTCCGATCCGTCCGATGAGCATTACTTTGTTTAATCCAGCCATTGTAGTAATTTTTTATTTTGTTTTAATTAAGTTGGGCAATCCATGTTGTTGTAAGTATCTGTCAATCAATCTTGGTAAAGGGTATTGACCCAGGTTTTCACTGCTCACCAAAGATAAAGATAAATCGTTGTTTTTTAACTTTTCCGATAATTTTATCACAAAAAACTTCGCGATCAGGGTTTGATGTGTCAACTGGTGCCTGATCATTTGAGAAGTAGAAACCAGCGTATAATTATTGTCTCCGATTATATTATTAAAAGCTTCGGTCTGGTTAAAATCATCAAATCCGGCTGGTTGATCCGTTTCTATTAACGGAAACTGATGTAATCCTTTCCAGATATCCTTTTCCGCCCGCTCCTGCAGATAAGTATATTCGCCCCCGTTATGGCGAACCATAAATAACAGAAAGTTGAAATGACGTGTACGGATGCTAATTTTTTGTTTTTTTACCGGAATACTATCAGTAACGCTGTGTGTAAATGCATAACAACTGGTTGAAAATGGACAATGAATGCAATCAGGTTTTTGCGGTGTGCAATGCAAAGCGCCGAATTCCATCATGGCCTGATTGAACTTTCCCGGTGACTCCTCATCAATCATTTCGTCAACAAACTGTTGAACCGATTTAAAGCAATCATTGCTTTGCAGTGGTGATGTTATACCCTGCAGCCGGGTGACAAACCGCAGCACATTACCATCGACAACGGCGACTTTTTCATTAAAAGCATTGGATGCGATGGCAGCAGACGTGTATTTTCCGATACCTTTTAAACCCATCAACTCTTTTGATGAAGGAGGAAATATACCCTGATGCCTATTCACAATAATCTGTGCAGTTGCTAAAAGATTCCTCGCGCGGCTGTAATAGCCCAGACCCTGCCACATTTTAAGCACTTCCTGTTCTGAGGCCGCCGCCAGATCTTTGACATCCGGCCATTTTTCAATAAACCGATAATAATAAGCAATACCCTGAATTACGCGTGTTTGTTGAAGAATAATCTCTGAAATCCATATCAGATAGGGATCAGAGGTAGAGCGCCAGGGCAGTTCACGATAGTTTTGATCGTACCAATTGTGCAGTAATTGCGAGAAATGTTTCATTATGGCACGAAAATATTTATTTTGAGCATATTAGATGATTTTTTTTGAAAAAAATTATTGCATTATAAAAAAGTTGTTACCTTTGCCCTCCGATTAAAACACACATTTATAATCTTTTAAAAATTTAAAGATATGACAAAAGCAGAAATCGTAGCAGACGTTGCAAACAAAACAGGCGTTGAAAAAGTTGCCGTACAGGCAGTCGTTGAATCATTCATGGAATCAGTTAAAAGTTCTATGGTAAGCGGAGAGAATGTTTATCTCAGAGGATTCGGAAGTTTCATCGTAAAAAGAAGAGCTGAAAAAACAGGCCGTAATATTTCGAAAAACACAACAATTATCATTCCTGCTCACAACATCCCATCTTTTAAACCTGCCAAAACATTCACAGGTGAGGTTAAAGGCCACAAATAGCATCTTATTGTAATTACTAATATTTATCATTATGCCAAGCGGGAAAAAGAGAAAAAGACATAAAATGGCGACCCATAAGCGCAAAAAACGCTTAAGAAAAAACAGACATAAGAAGAAATAATTTTCTTCATTGTCACATTCTATCGATTAACACAATGCTGCACCTTATATTGTGGCATTGTGTTATTCAGTTTTATGGCATACATAATCATGTAAACCATTATTTATTAACCTATTCCACTCATTAAGTGGAAACTAAAAAAACCAAAGAAAAAAAGTGAACAGAGAATTAATTATCGATTCTCGTGCTTCGGAGGTTGACATTGTTTTGTTGGAGGACAAACTTTTAGTAGAACTCCACAAAGAAAAGACAAATAACAATTATGCCGTTGGCGATGTATATCTGGGAAGAGTGAAGAAAATCATGCCCGGATTGAATGCCGCCTTCGTTGATGTCGGTTACGAAAAAGATGC
>CAJBPB010000291.1 GCA_903957365.1 uncultured Bacteroidota bacterium | reverse complement strand
GAGTTTGATTCAGAATGTTCGGGTTCGAGATGTCGATGAGCTGAAAATCAGGAGTGTACTTAGGTACATGACTGATTTGAAGATCGAGAATAACGAAGAAATCGGACATTATGGATAAACTATTTAGAAATCAAAATCAGCAATACTTAATATCAAGGCACTTCAACACCAGTAGAAGCTTCCAGAATTTCAAACCACTGATCATTGGTCAGACTGATTTTCTGTGATTCAACAGCGAGTTGTATTCTGTCGATATTTCCACTTCCCAACACGGGTACAATGCCGGCAGGATGTTTCATCAGCCATGCCAGCGCGATCTGATCCATAGTGTAGCCTCCGGTGATTTTACCAATTCTTGACAAGGCTTCCCTTATTCTTATTGCCCTGGGTTCAGCACTTCTGAAAAGATGTCCGCCGGCCAGTGGCGACCAGGCCATGGGTTTTATGCGATATTGCTGGCATTGATCCAAAACGCCATCGTAAAAATTATCCGGTTTTATAACCGAAACTTCAATCTGATTGGTCACCAATGGCACATCGAGGCGCGATTGCAGCAATTCGAACTGCGATACCGAAAAGTTTGAGACGCCAAAATACAACACCTTACCGGCTGCTTTCAGCTGTCTGAATGCTTCGGCTATTTCATCAGCATCCATCAGTGGATCGGGACGGTGAATCAACAACAGATCCAGATAGTCGGTCTGCATTTTTTTGAGTGAGTTTTCGGCCGATTGGATAATGTGTTTCTTACTCGTGTCATAGGCATGGATAGTATGTGACGGCCTGTTTGCAGAAACCAGTTTGATCCCGCATTTACTAACCAACTCCATCCTACTCCGCAAGGGAGGTTCCATGGCTATTGCTTTCCCGAAGTTCTCTTCACAGGTGTAACTCCCATAGATATCGGCATGGTCCATGGTGGTAATGCCCAATGCGAGATTCTGATCAATAAACCGGATCAGCTGGCTGGTGTTGAAATTCCATTCATTCAGCCGCATGAGTCCAAGAGAAAAGCGTGAAAAGTTCATATTCGTATTTTTTAAGTTTGTAAAGTTCCCTGTTTTTTTTTAAAGATTCAGAATGTTACTTTTGTAATAACTCCAAAATGATCGGAAACCCTTCCGACGATTGCATTACTGAAGATAATCTGTGAATCCACAACGCTGAGACGCGTATTTTTTTTCATGAAAATATAATCAATCCGGCCGGGAAGATCACCGCCAATGGTATTGTAAACGGACTGTGCCGGCTTGTTGTTTGCATAGGGATATACGTTTAAAAATGTATCCTGAAAAAGATCGTCTTTCACCATATTGTTGTAGCCTTCGCTCCATGGAAAATCGCTTGTCGGGTTTCCGTTAAAATCGCCACAGACAAAACTCAAGGCGTCAAAATGCCATGATTCTTTTTCGGAAACCATTGATTTTATATTTGCAATCTGATTATTTTGCTCTTCATCAGTGAGTGAAGTACGCCAGTGGGTGTGCGCCGAGAAAAAATGAAAATTACCTTCCGGTATCTGGTAAGCTCCAAAAATTACCTTACGCGACGAAATGGTATTGGTGCTGGTGGCGGTCGAAATATAACGGTCCTCACTGTCAATCAAAGGATGTTTAGATAATATTGCAACTCCCTCTTCCCACACATCCCAACCGTAATGCGCCCAGTTCCAGACAAAATTGTAATCCGCGTTGTATTTCTTCTTCAGGCGTCTGGTAATTTCAAGCGCCATATTGTCTTCACGAATAATTCCTTCGGTGATGGCGGATGATTTATTTTGCGCACATTCCTGAAACGCGATAAAATCGATATCCATCATGCCAATCACATCGGTGATGAGATTGAATTTTTCATTTTGACTGGTCTCCTGATAGGTATGAAGATTGATCGTAAGTATAAGATACTCGCTTTCAGTTGTTTTAAACAAACATTGTTTGATACCATCCAACGAAGTTTCGATAAAATCGACAGTAACCGGCAGCATAGAGGTTGTGCTATCTCCCAAATTATCAAAGGCAGTAATGCGGATGTTATAATTGGCCGGATCAGTATAAGTATGATTGATTGAAAGTTGTGAAAAATCATTGTCAGCGTAAGTATTCATCAGGTTATCGCCCCAATGTATTGTTAAAGCGCTTACTTTACCATCCGCATCTGTGGCGCTGCCTTGTATGGTAAGTTTCAGTCCGTTGGAAATGTAATTCAATGTAAGCACAGGTTTTTGATTGCCTGGATCGGGCGATTTGCTGCAGGCGGTAAAAATAATCAAGAGGATTAAAACTGTGTATTTCATGGTCAACTGAATTTACCGGCTAAAGTAATCATAGATGTGGTAGAGTTTGTCCATAATGTCCGATTTCTTCGTTATTCTCGATCTTCAAATCAGTCATGTACCTCAGTACACTCCTGATTTTCAACTCATCGAAACCTCGAACTCGAACATTCTGAATCAAACTCTCGACTTTCTGGACAGACACTTCTATTCCGTCTGATAATTCACAAACAAGTTTATACGATGAATCTCTACAACAAATCAGGTGCAGGAACCATACATATTTCGCGCCGGCCAAACACCTTGTATCTTGAATTCGCAATGCCGTTGTAAACGAAATCGCGTATCGGCGCAGGAATGATTATCAGAACATAAACCAGTTTCCAAAAACCGCCTAAATCTCTGAGTATGCGCAATGCCGCTGCAGACCTGATATACTTGTGTTCTTCTGAAAAATAGACAATCGTATCCAGCCCATTTTCGGGCAATCCGGCCCGCTGAAGCAATGCCTTTCCGGCTTCCGATTGCAGTGATGCGAATTTGAATTTCCCTTCCGGATCATGCCGGATGATGAACTGTACAATGCCATTGCATAGGTTGCAGATTCCATCGAAAAGAATGATACCAGACATTAGTGGAAAGTTTATAAAGTTTGAAAGTAACTGATCTGAATAAGTAAACACTGACAACCACTGTAATCAGCGCAAAGATATGCTTGGAAAAATGAAAGGTTAAAAATTACCATTTTGGTTATTCAGGAACCATTTTAAAATGATGGATTAAATTGGTTCTGCCTGAATATAAACTCTTTTCATGAGTCTTCCAAAAAGACGCGCATCATACCACATATAGTAAAACCGCTCAGCATTGAACCAAGTGAGTCCGTCGTGGCTGTCATCATGGTAATCATAAGGATCAGCAAAAATGATCACATCATCCGCAAGAATATTGTTGTTGCGTGTGTCGTAACCCACCACCAGCACCCAGTGTCCGCCCCAGTCGCTCCATTCAATCAGTGTAGGGATATTGTTGCTTAAATTACCACGGATCATTTCGAGTGTTCCCTCTTCGTGCCAGGAGGCTGTAAATCCATTGTTATTCATCCATAAAGCCATCTGTTCAGGATTGGTACCTGTGGCTGCACTGGTTCCCATCTCGTTTATGATGGTCATTTCATCACCATCCCGACCCAGATAGCGTAATAAGCTAATCATTGCTGATGGACCACAGCTGTAATCAGTGGTTTGCTGGTACGAATTCACATTAAGAAGCGTTTTGCCCGTGGCCGGAAAATCTTTGACATTGAGCACATAATACATATTCGATTTTGGGGTTAAGGGTTCAGGGACAAATGTGTCACTTTTCTGACAGGCGATAGTGAGTAACAAAAAGCCCATGATCGCAAAACGCAGTTTCATTAATTTTATCATTTTCAGTGGGTTTAGGATTCAACCAAAACGGAATGTGATGCAGGTCAAAATTAGTAATCACTGCGTGAAAAAGCAAATCGATTTCTGAGTTTGTCTATTTAGTAAGACTTCTTTGTAACGCTTGTCCTTAAATGATCGCTTCGACTAGTCAGTGCATCGCATTTACTTCAGTAACTCATATTTTTCGGACTGCGCATGCCTCGAAAGCCAACTTTATAGCCCAGACACTGAGTCTGTGTACAATCACGAATTAGAAAACGATAAAGGCAATAAAAAAAGGAACCCTTTCGGATTCCTTTTGGTTTTTAATGTTCGTCGTGACCTTGCTGTTTCAGCTTGTCGCCTGTTTCCTCTGCAATTTTGCGAAGGAAAGGTTCGCTGTAACCCGGTTGCTCGACTTTCGGATTTTGTTCACCTTCAATTTTATACTTCACGTTTCCGTCCATATATTTCATGAACAGATTCTGATAAGCAGCCTGATAGGTATTGAATGCATGTGCGCCGGCATCACCACTGAATTTTGTGAGATATGCAACCGCTTTTTCCTTGCTTTCGTTGTGTAATTTCACAGCCTCAGCATCGGCAGCAGCAATCTGACTGATAAATCCTTTTTCCAGGCCATCACGCACGATCTCAACATCAGGTTGAATCAGACTAAAACGGGTATAGGCAAGATTGGAAATCATATTGGTAATCCAGAAACCGGAAGTGGCTGACCACTCCATCATGGCGCCATTGCCACGTTCATAATTGAATGGCACTTTGGTGATGCTTGAGTACATTGGCATATACACACAGGCGTTTGCATCGTCAACACCCCACCAGATGATACCGCCCACTTCGTTTGGCAGCCATGAACGTGATTGTGCAACAAAGGAGAATCCGGTTTGCTGGGTAACAGTAGCTCTTTCGTTCACATATGTAATTCCATCCACTTTCCAGGTAAGCGGACGCCAGCGGTAAGGCATGCCGTAAGGACCGGCGCCAAAGTCTTTGGTCATATCCAGTTCTGTTCCCTGCAGGTAATCGCGCATAAACATCATCATATCGTGTACTGAGATTTTCTTTTCAGGTTTCACCCACAAAGGCATACGGTTGGTGGCATAGCTGTTTGGATTGACAAGACCGTTATCGAATTTTTCTTCGTGTTTGATGTTCCCTTTGGCATAATCCCAGTATTTATCCATGCCTGGTGTTACTTTGTTGAACATTGACCATACCCTTATTTCGCAGAAACGAGCGCCACCAAAGGTTACAGGTGCATAAGTATCAGAGAAACTGAAGTTTTTTTCTTCACCTTTATAAAGTCCTTTTTCGATAGCGAATTTCACAACATCATGCGCATATACAACCTCAACAGCCGGATCAAAGATCTTGTCTAGTTTTTTCGAAGAAATAGAAGTTTTACTTTCTTTTTCTTGTGGGAAAGTCATGATACGAGCCTGGTTGGCGTGTCCCGAAACATATCCGTCAGGAATGCGCATTGCAACCCAGACAGCGCCTTTGCTGGCGTTGAACATTTGTTTGGTTTTCTTGTCAGCAACCATATTGGTGCCTTTGCCAATGATTTCCATAATCCAGACTTCATTTGCATCAGAGATACTGAGCGATTCGCCTGAACTGTAATATCCATATTCTGAAACCAGTTCCGACATGATCCGGATGGCATCGCGGGCCGAAGTGGCACGTTGTAATGTCAGATAAATCAAGCTACCATAATCGATAATACCGGTTGTATCCTGCAGCTCAGGACGACCACCAAAAGTAGTTTCACCAATTGCAACCTGATTTTCATTCATATTACCGACCACATTGTAGGTACGTGCGGCCTGCCGGATGACACCCAGGAATTTTCCTGTGTCCCATTCAGTAACATCCATCATAGTTCCGGCAGGATGCTCACCGGCAGCCCAATGATACAATTCACCATACAGAACATGTGAATCAGCAGCATAAGTAATCATGGTTGAGCCATCAACCGAAGCACCTTTGGTAACCAAATAGTTGGTACAGGCATAGTTTCTGACCGGAGCCAGCATGATGAGGCCCAGGGCAAACATTAAAATCAGACTTTTTCTCATAAATATTTCATTTTTAATAATATACTCTATCTGACAGCAAATGTAAATGATTTTTTTGAATGGCCGGGCTACCATTGCAAGAAGATTATCGTTTGTAAATAATCAGAATATACTCTATCATTTTCAATTTGCCTTATGATTTATACTCGGCTAAAATCTTCGTTACCTGTTTCTTGTCTGACAGCAATTGCTGACGCAGGGCTTCAATGTTTTCGAATTTTTGTTCATTTCTGATACGATCGATGAAGCTGATGCAAATCTCCTCATCATAGATAAAACGGTCAAAATCGAAAATATGTACTTCAACGGTCAAATGACCATCCGAAACAGTGGGCCGGTAACCGATATTTCCCATGCCATCAAAATGCTGGCCGTTCCACTCCACCCGGCATGCAAAAACACCGCTCACCGCAATGAGTTTGTATTCGTGTGGTGTTGCGATATTGGCTGTGGGGAAACCGATGGTCCGGCCAATCTCATTGCCATGCACTACTTTACCGCAAATTGTATAATCGTAACCGAGAAGCATATTTGCTTTTTTCACATCACCTGCAATAAGTGCAGCCCTGATTTTGGTTGAACTGACGGCGATATTTTCCACATCCTGCAACTGAACGCGTTCAACCTCAAAATTAAATTGGTGACCCAGGTCATAAAGCAGTTTATAATCTCCCGAACGATCCTTGCCAAAATGATGATCGTAACCTACTACCAGTTTAACCGGTTTGATTTTTTCAACTATGTAATCACGGATAAAATCTTCGGAATTGGTGAGTGAAAATTCTTTGGTAAATTTGATAATAATCAGATTATCAATGCCTATTTCGTGAAAACGTGCTATTTTCTTTTGCTGATTCGAAATGAGTTTCAGGTTCGCGCTTTCGAGATGCAACACAAGACGCGGATGCGGATAAAAAGTGATCACAACGGTTTCACCACCGGTTTGTCTGGCCTCTTCAACCATTTTCTGAAGAATAGCCTGGTGCCCGAGATGGATACCATCAAAAGTTCCGACTGTAACAATGGCGTTTTTTACTGGTTTGAAATCGCTGATATTATGATATATTTTCACGAAATAGTCTTAAAATTTATTCTTAATCAGATAATCTGCTATCTGAACAGCATTGGTAGCAGCACCCTTACGCAGGTTGTCGGCTGTCACCCAAATATTCAATCCGTTTGCAATCGAGAAATCACGCCGGATTCGCCCGACAAACACATCATCATGATTTTCGGCAAACAACGGCATCGGATAAAGATTGTTTGACGGATCATCTACAACTGTAATTCCTGCACTGCTGCGCAATATTTCATTCACTTCTTCTATCGTGAAAGACTTCTCAAACTCCAGATTCACAGCCATTGAATGACCGCCTTTTACTGGCACACGCACCACAGTGGATGTGATGGCAATGTCGGGGGCATCCATGATTTTATGTGTTTCAAACTCCAGTTTTACCTCTTCAGATGTATAGCCTGTTTCCTCAAAATCACCACCATGTGGAATTACATTCATGGCGATCTGGTGCGGATAAGCAGGATTTGTTACTGGTAATCCTGCCATTTCGCCGGCGAGCTGATTAATGCCTTTTACACCACTTCCGCTGACCGACTGGTACGTTGAAATGACAAGTCGTTTGATCGAAAACCTCCTGTGTAAGGGCGCGATGGCAACCACCATCTGAATGGTCGAACAGTTGGGATTGGCAATGATATGACTTTGTTTTAGGATTGTGTGAATGTTAATTTCTGGCACAACCAGCGGAACATCCATATTTCGGCGCCATGCCGAACTGTTGTCGATCACATAGGTGCCGACAGCCGCAAAAAGCGGAGCATATTTCAGGGAAGCAGTTCCACCAGCCGAAAACAGTGCGATATCTGGCTTTTGTGCGATGGCATCTTCCACCGAACAAACCACAATTTCCTCACCTCTGAACGTGACCGTTCTACCAACAGAGTTTTTTGAAGCTGCAGCAATAAGCTGGTCCACAGCAAGCTGCTGTTCCTCTATCACCCTGAGCATCATTTGACCGACCAATCCTGTGGCTCCGACTACTGCAATTATCATTTTATTTTGTAATAGAAATTTATATTAAATTTACCCTGAAAACAGCCAACAAAATTATAAAATTATGAAGAAGCTCCTTGTCATTTTACTCTTTCTTCCACAAATCCTTTTTTGCCAGCTTTCCGACAACTTTGAGGATGGAGATTTCACCAGTAATCCCAGCTGGAACGGATCAACAGATCAATTTATTGTAAACAGTAATTTTCAGCTTCAACTTAACGCATTGGCAGAAGGAAATGCTTATCTGACAAGCACTTATAGTTCACAAGGAATTACAGAATGGCATTTCTTTATCAAACTTTCGTTCAGTCCGTCGGGGAATAACTTCGCAAGGGTGTTCTTATCCTCTGATGCAGCCGATCCTTCCGCAGCCACAAGCGCTTACTTTTTGCAGTTTGGTGAAGGTGGAAGTGAAGACGCCATTGAGCTTTTTAAAATTGAATCGGGTTCAACCACCACAATTTGTCGCGGAACCAATGGTTTGTTGGCAGGCTCATTCATTATGGATGTGAAAGTGCTGCGCTCAGAAACAGGTGAATGGCAGATTTACGCTGATCCAACAGCCACCGAAAATTACGCTCTGGAAGCTTCCGGAACAGACAATACCTTTCTGCCAGGTGGCTATTTCGGGTTTTATTGCCAATACACCTCAAGCAATGCAACCAAAATGTATTTCGATAATGTATATGCCGGAAATCAGATTGTTGACGTCACAGCGCCCGTACTATCAACATTGACTGTTACCGATCCGTTTGGTCTGTCATTGATTTTTAGTGAACCGGCAACTTTACAATCTGTATCAGATATTTCAAATTATCTGGTTGACGGAGACATTGGCCATCCAGTAACCATCATCGCTGGCAGCAATCCGGCTGAGGTAAATTTACAATTTGACAAGGCCTTCGAAAACGGCAGAACCAATGTACTGTCGATTGCCAATATCAGTGACCTTGCCGGAAACACCATGGCCGATACTTCGGTACAATTCAGTTATTATGAGGCAGGTTCCAACGAGGTTGTCATCAATGAGATGATGGCTGATCCGTCTCCGGTAATTGGTTTGCCTGAATGGGAATACATTGAACTTTTTAACACGACCCCATTAAGGATTGATCTTTCAGGATGGATATTAATGATCGGAGAAAGTGAAAAACAGATCGAATCCGCTGTGATTGAACCCAATGCGTTTTTGATTTTAACCCATGAAGATGCGTTGGCCGATTTTTCAGAATATGGCGAAGCCATCGGTTTCAGTAGTTTTCAACTGACCAATGCGGGCACCAGTCTCACATTAATAAGCAACAAACAAACGGTGATTTCGTATATTTCATACAGTGATAACTGGTATAACGACAACAATAAAAAAGAGGGCGGATGGTCGCTCGAGCAGATTGACCCTACAAATGCCTGTGGCGGAAAGAACAACTGGACGGCTTCGAACTCAGCTTCCGGAGGATCACCGGGAAGCATAAATTCAGTCAATGCATCGAATAATGCGCCACCCAAACCTGAACGATTTACGGTTCTGACAAGCAACATCCTTCAAATTTGGTTTGATCAGCAGATGGATGCCATCAGTCTTTCGAACGAGGCATTCTATGAACTAAACCCGGGAAATCTCAATCCGACTTCCACGCTGTTGAACGAAACAGAACCTGAGTTTGTCCAACTTGTTTTTGATCAGGAATTTATGGAAGGAACCATTTATACATTGCGAATCAATCCATTGGTACTGAACTGCTCGGGACTTGCCGTTGCCGGCGAAACAGAAATCTCTTTTGGTATTCCTGATCCTTTGTCTGAAGGCGATATTATCATCAACGAAGTATTGTTTAATCCACTTGGTAATGGCGCAGATTATGTTGAAATCTACAACAGAACTGATAAAATATTTGATATTGAACAGCTTATGCTGGGAGGTGTGAGCCAGACCATTCCGAATCCACCTGACACAACACTAAAAAATGTGAGTGAAACCAGTCGCTTGATGCTGCCCGAAACTTATGTATTACTTTCCGTTTCTTCGGCTACTGTTTTAAGTCAGTTCAACAGCCAGTTTCCGGAGAATTTCGTAGAAATGCCTTCATTGCCAACGTATTCAAATGAAGAGGGTACGGTTTTGTTGAAATCGAAATCCGGTGAAATAATTGACGCTTTTACTTATTCAGATGGGATGCATTTTCCTTTGCTTTCTTACACCGATGGTGTATCGCTCGAAAGGATTTCCTTTTCAACTGCCACCTCTGAAACCACAAACTGGCATTCAGCAGCCGAAACAATCGGTTTTGGAACGCCCGGTTACCAAAATTCAATGTTCCAACAATATGTAACATCTGAGGGAGAAATCACCATTGTACCTGAAATATTTTCACCGGATAATGATGGAAAAGATGATGTTACTGCGCTTGGCTTCCGTTTCGATCAGGCAGGCTTTACATTAAACGCTTTAGTTTTTGACGCCTATGGAAATCAAATCAGGCATCTGGTGAAAAGCACACTGGTTGAGGCTGAGGGCAGTTTTTTTTGGGATGGAGAAAGTGAAAATGGAAACAAAGTCCCGGTTGGCATCTATGTAATTGCCGTAGAAGCATTTAACCTTGAAGGAAATGTTGAAAACTATAAAAAAACTGTCGTCGTTGGGATTAGATAAGTGAACTAAAGTGCGGAGTGAGCTAAAGTGCGGAGTTAAATCATTAAAATTCCGATCAACTTTAGTCACTGTAGCTCACTCTAGCTCACTTTAGTTCACTTTTTTTTACTTCCTCTGGTAATCAGCCACAATCTCGCCCCAGTTTCGGGTGTCCCATTTGAGAACTGGCACTGTTATCCTGTTGTTTTTCAACCAGTTTTCGGCACGTTCGAGCAATTCGAAGAGTTCTTTGTTTTTAGCGTTTACCGTATGTTTTGTGCGCGATTTTCCAGCTTTTACCCATGAAATAGCGATTTTTGAATCGCTGTAAACCGGAAAATTCATGTTTCGCTGCGCCTGCCAAGCGAGTGCATGTACGATGGCTAAAAACTCCCCGATATTGTTCGTGCCACTTTCATACACCTTGCTTTTGAATATCTCTTCCTTCGTTTCGATATACACACCACGGTATTCCATTTTTCCGGGATTACCCGAACACGCAGCATCAACGGCAATTGCTTTTAGTGTGTTTTCGGGTGCTTGCTGCTTCACTTTCTGGACTTTCGGGCCTGAATTATAATAATTTTTATACTCATCGCCATAGGCAAGTTCAGCCAGTTCGCGGTCTTCAAAGGATTTGAATTTTGCATCAGGAAAACCTTCAATCTGCTTGCGGCATTCGTTCCAGTTCGTGTAAATACCGGGTTTTAGACCCACCCAAACCACATAGTATTTTTGCTTTTTCGACATGCGGCAAAGGTAGAAAAAGAAGCGAAAAACTAAGCATAAAGGCCATAAACAGTCTTTTCAAACACTTTTAACAGATTAATAATTATCGTTCCCTAACAAAAATTTAATTATCACTTTTCGATAATACCATGAATTTCAAAATCTTTTATCTTTACGGCTAAACTATTTTGCAGATGATCCTCAGAGATTTGTTCTTCAATTTAACAATTCTGCTTGCAATCAGTGTATTGTCAGGTTTTATTGATCTGAGATTTTCCCGATCCGGTTTACCCGGAAAAATAATGCAGGGATTTTTATTCGGGCTGGCCTGCCTGATCGGGATGATTTATCCGTTTGTTCTGGAGGAAGGACTGATTTTTGATGGGCGATCTATCATTCTGAGTCTGGCCGCGCTGTTTTTTGGTCCGGTTACCGGGGTTATCAGCGCATCAATCGCAATTATTTATCGCATCGGTTATATCGGAGGATCAGGTTCGGCCATGGGAACCGCTGTGATTTTAACCTCTACAGGTATCGGCCTCGCTTTTCGTTACTGGCTGAAAATGAAAAAAAGCAGAAAACTGAATCCAGGTAATCTGTATCTTTTTGGACTGATTGTGCATATTTTCATGTTGCTCGACATGTTTTTTTTACCAAACACCTTTATTGCTGAAGTTTTTGAAATAGTCGGTTTTTCTGTCATCATCGTTTATCCATTCGCAAGTTTGATTATCGGGAAAATTCTGCTCGACCAATCGCAAAACAAAGCATTAATTGATGAGATTCTGGACAACGAAGAGCTTTACCGAACCACTTTGTACAGTGTGAATGAAGCCATCCTCACAACTGATAATCAGGCTGGAATACTTCAGATGAATCCCGTTGCTGAGGAACTGACGGGTTGGACTGAAAAGGAAGCCATCAATTTGGATATTGATACTGTTTTCCTTTTGGTTGATGAGTTAAATAACGAGCCAATTCAAGATACGGTAAAACAAGTAATCAGAAACAACAAACCTTTTCAGTCGGAGGATCACATTCTGCTGAAATCAAAAAACGGAATTGAAATTCCAATAACGTTCAGATGCAGTATCCGTTTGAACAGCGAGGGAAATGTGATTGGTACTGTCATCGTTTTCAACGATCAGCGCAAGGAACGGATGAACAAGCGCGCCTTGATGCAGAGTGCTGAAAACTACAAAGGCTTGTTTAACAGCATGGCCGGAGCCATTTATATTTTGGATCGCGAAGGTAGGTTTATCGACGTCAACATTGGCGCAACCTTATCTTACGGGTATTCCAGAGAAGAAATTATCGGCAAAAGACCGGACTTTCTGAGCGCTCCGGGCAAAAACAATCTGAAACTTGTTGATAGTTATTTCACAGCC
This sequence comes from uncultured Bacteroidota bacterium, assembly GCA_903957365.1. Taxonomy (GTDB): domain Bacteria; phylum Bacteroidota; class Bacteroidia; order Bacteroidales; family F082; genus CAJBPB01. Next base: position 71,772 of record CAJBPB010000291.1, on the reverse strand, counting down.
GCTTTCGAGGGAAAGCCGCAGCATTTTGAGTTTTGGGGAAGAAGAAAAAACGGGGATATCTTTCCTAAAGAAATCAATATTTACAAAACCAATTACAACGAAAAAGAGGCGCTGATTGCTTTCGGACTGGATATTACCGATCGTAAACTGGCACAACTTGAACTGGCCGAAAGTGAAGAACGCTACCGTACCTTGTTCAATTCGGCTCCCGTCGGAATTATGCTGATTGATCAGAATGAGACAATCATCAACGTGAATGAAACCGCTTGCAGCCAGTATGGTTACAGCAGCGATGAACTTATCGGAAAGAATCTGAATATCATTGTTTTAGACGAATTCAAACCGGCTGTTAAAGGGAATATCCAAAAAATAATCCAAAACAAAATCCTGCTTTCTACCGTAACAAGTGTCACAAAAAGTGGCGAACCCAAAGTGTTTGACCTGATCGAGAGTCTGGTAACACTTTCAAACGGTGAAAAAGGAATACTTTCTATTTCGAAGGATATCACTGAGCAGGTTCATGCCAATAAAATTATCAAGGAAAATGAAGCACGTAACAGAGCGATTATTTCTGCCATCCCCGATTTATTTTTCCGCCTTGACAAGGATGGGTATTTCATCGATGCCGTTGTGGATGACGATTCAAAACTCATTATTCCTTTTGAAGAATCGCACGGCAAAACTGTTCTTGATCTGTTGCCTCAAAAAGTAGCAGAAATGACCCTGAATGCCATTTCAAAGACGATACAAACAGGTGAACTCATTCAGTTTGAGTATGATCTGGAAATAAACAATAAAGTGCAATGGTTCGATGCCCGTATCGTCAGGAGCGGAACAAACGAAGTGCTGGCAATCATCCGCGATATCAGCGAAAGAAGACATGCCGAAGAAGAGTTGAAAAACAAATCACGCTTCATCGAAACGCTGCTCGATTCGTTACCCAATCCTCTGTTTTACATGGATAATACGGGTAAGTATCTGGGTATCAATAAAGCATTCCGCGAGTTTTATCAGGTTGAGAATGAAGATTTTATTGGAAAGTATATACCCGAAATTGATATTACCGAAACAGCTGCTGTAAATCAGGCTTCGGATAAACTGATATTTGAAGGGATTGAGTTTCGCCAGACCCTCGATCGGACTGTCGTTTTGCCGAATGGCGAAGAAAGAGATGTGATAATCACAAAATCGCCTTTCCCCGATGCAAACAATAAAATCGGCGGTCTGATAGGTTTGATCATTGATATTACCCAGCGCAAAAAGATGGAGCAGGATTTGCTTACTGCCAAAAACAAAGCAGAAGAAAGCGACCGGCTCAAAACCTCTTTTCTCAACAATCTTTCGCATGAAATAAGAACCCCGTTGAATGCCATTGTGGGCTTCTCCGATTTACTGAGCGGTACCTATTCAGATGAACAAAAAGAGGGTTTTGTTGAAATAATCAACAACAACTCCGTTCAGTTGCTGCATATCATCGATGATGTGCTGGCCGTAGCCCGTCTCGAATCGGAGAAAATTCCGGTTGACAATGAGGTGTTTTCACTGCAGGATCTTTTTGACGATCTGTATAACACATTCGTTCAGGAAGTGGCCAAAAAGAATCTAGTACTTCAGCGCCCTGCTCTTTCGGCTGATCTGCCAAAAAACGTGCTTCAGGACAGAGGTAAAATCAGACAGGTGATGGCTGGATTTATTGAAAACGCGATCAAATATACGCCCCAGGGCACTATAACAATAGATTGCCGGATGGAAGGCGATACACTTCAGTTTTCGGTAAAAGATACCGGAATGGGAATTGAAGAGCAGGAACAATTGCGGATTTTTGATCGTTTTTACCGCACCAATGACGTTCAGTTGAAAGCGATACGCGGTAACGGATTAGGCCTGAGCATTGCCAAAAGTCTGATCGAATTGCTTGACGGTACCATCGGGATAGAGTCGAAAAAAGATGTTGGATCACGTTTTTACTTCAACGTACCGATTCATCCAATCACCCGAAACATCCATTCCATCGAAAGAAATAAAAAAACCGGAGCTCAGAATATCTCCTCTTTCAATGTCCTGATTGTGGAAGATGAAATTGACAATTACAATTATCTCGCTTCTCTGATCCGGCCACGCGTTAAAAATGTGCTGCATGCCATCAGTGGGGCCGAAGCTATACAACTTGTTGATCAATACCCATTTAATCTGGTGCTGATGGATTTGAAACTGCCGGTGATCAATGGTGTTGACGCTACACGAATTATTATTGAAAAACATCCTGAAATACCTGTCATTGCTGTGAGCGCGCATACCGCGCAAGATGAAATTAAAAAAGCACTTGATGCGGGCTGCATCAGTTATCTGACCAAACCCGTGAATAAGGAAAAGCTTTTTGCTGCAATCAATGCCATTTGAATCATTGTCATTTTTTCATTTGAGTCTTTGACAATCATTCTGATGTAACAAAAAAATTGAAGAAAACGAATGGTATATTGAACTCTCAGAATTATTATGGATTTGTATAATTACCAATATTATTCTTTCTGACTTTCAATATTTGTCTTTTTAACCCTTATCAAACCACCATAATCTGGCATCCTATTTTGAGACTATATAGATTTGTTTAATTTAGACCTTTGGTAAAAGTGCAAAATCGCATTGAATTTTTTTATGAAAGTTGCTACCCACTTACGTAATCAATTGGTTCTGCTGTTAACAGTATGCTTTTTTTTACCTTGCCAGCTGACTGTTTTTGCCTCTTCGGTAAAGAAATCAGGACTTCCTTTCATTACCAATTTCCCAAAATCGACTTACAACGCGAGCACGCAAAACTGGTCAATCGCTCAAAATGATCGTGGGTTTATCTATTTTGGCAACAACGACGGTCTTCTCGAATTTGATGGTAACCACTGGAGAACCTATCCCGTTCCAAACGGATCAATCATCCGGTCTATCTATGCTTCCGGAGATACAATTTATGTGGGTGCTTTCGAAGACTGCGGCTATTTTGCACCTGACGAAACAGGAGCCATGCGTTACCATTCGCTGGTTTCACTGATTCCTCACCAGTATCGCTTTTTCGATGAAATCTGGAAGATTCATCGTCTTGATAACGCGATTATATTCCAAACATTCAGGTATTTACTCGTTTACAAAGATGGTCAGTTTACGGTTGTTCCTCCACCTTCCAGTTTTAGTCATTCGTATCAGATTGGTAATAAAATATATATCGTTGACCGATTGAAAGGATTGATGGAGTTCGACGGCCAAAAGCTCAAAAACGTGAGTGACGATCCGGTTTTTAGTACCAATGAAATTCGTGGTATTCTTCCTTTCGATAACCAAAGTATTTTAGTTGGGACAATCAACTCCGGCTTGTTTCTTCTTGGTGAAAACAAATTAATTCCCTGGGATTCCGATATCAATGCTATTCTTAAAGAAAATGTATTGTTTTCTGCCATAAGGCTCAAAAACGGTTATTTTGGCTTTGGTTCAGTTCAGAATGGATTGTATATCACTGATGAAAACGGAAAAGTAATTCAGCACCTGAACCGTTTCCGGGGTTTACTCAACAACACCGTTTTGAGTCTGTTCGAAGACAGTCAGAATAATCTCTGGCTTGGCCTCGACAATGGCATCGATTATATCGAAATCAGCTCCCCTATTTCCATATTCAACTTTAATTTCAATCTCGAGAGCACTTACACTACCTTGGTTTACAACGATTACTGGTATGTTGGCACAAACCAGGGATTGTATGTTGCCAACCGAAATAATCTGAACGGAGCCGAAGAAAATATTGGTTTTCAGATCATTCCCGGAACCGAAGGGCAGGTATGGTTCTTAGATGTTATTGATGGTCAGGTTTTTTGCGGACATAATTTCGGTTGCTTCCTGATTAACAACAACACCGCCAGTAAATTATCGGACGAAAGAGGTTTCTGGACTGTCATCGGATGTAAGACAATTCCTGGCACCTTCATTGCTGGCATGTACAATGGATTGGGTGTTATCAACAGAAAAAATGGTGTTTGGAAATTTGAAAGAAAAATCGATGGATTTAATGTTTCGAGTAAAAGTGTGTTGCAGGATCGCCACGGAACTTACTGGATTTCGCATGGTTACCGCGGTTTGTACAGTTTACGACTGAACGACGAACTCACCGAAGCCGTTGAAGTTCATTATTATACAGGCAACAACGGACTGCCTGCCAGATTACCTTATGCCATTCATATTTTAGATGGAGAACTTATTTTTTCGACATCAGAAGGATTTTTCTCTTTTGACAATGATTCAAAAACATTCAGAAATTCGGAAAAGTGGAACAGAATTTTCCCGGAAAAAGAGGTGTATGAAACCATTCAGCAAGATGGACAGGGAAATATATGGTACTTCACAACCGCGTTTATGGGAGTAAACCGCTTACAGGAAGATGGTAATTATGCCAATATTACCGCACCCTTTGTAAAAATTAACCATATGCTGATTCCGGCTTTCAAGAATATATTTGTTTATGATAACCGCAATGTTTTCATTGGCAGCCAGAACGGACTGATTCATTATGATCCATTTATCAAGAAAGATTATCAGCACACCGAATCGGTTTTTCTTCAGGAAATTACTTTCACAGGCGAAGATTCATCTTTTGCAGTCAGTAATCTGAAAAACAAGGCTAAATCCGAAAAATCAGTAAGCGAAACCATACCATATCGTTTCAATTCGGTCTCATTTCTTTTCGCGAGCCCCACCTTCGAATCTAACAATGTCACCCGATTTTCATACAAACTCAGTGGATTCGATCAGTCATGGTCAAGCTGGGAAAACAACACCTACAAAGAGTACACCAATCTTCCGCAAGGCAAATATACATTTGAAGTTAAATCACTGAATGTTAATATGAAAGAAAGCGATATATCCACATTTTCTTTTATCGTTGAACCACCACTCTTTCGATCAAAAATTGCCTATGTCATTTACTTCATTCTTTTTAATCTGTTTGTTTTTTTCAATTTCGTTTTCGTAAAACGAAGATTTAAGAAGGCACAGGAAAAGGAAAACCAGAGACACGAAAAAGAATTGCTGGAACAAAAAGCTGCTTTTCGCGAACAATCACTGTTGGCCGAACGGGTAATCATCAATCTGCGCAACGAAACTTTGCAAGGTCAGGTTGTCCATAAAAACAAGGAACTGGCAAACACTACCCAGCATCTGATCCATAAAAACAAGATTCTTAATCTAATCAAACATCAGCTGGTTGATGTTAACAGACAAATGACAGAGGAATCGAAGAAAAATGAAATTGAGCAGGTAATCAAACGCATCAACAAAGACCTGAAAAATGAGAAGTTTCAGGATGTTTTCGATTCCTATTTTGATGATGTGCACCAGGATTTCGTAAAAAGACTCAAGAAAAAACACAATGATCTTACGCCAAAAGACTTACGGTTGTGCGCCTATTTAAAGATGAACCTCTCATCAAAACAGATTGCACCACTGATGAATATTTCGATTCGTGGCGTCGAGATTGGCCGTTACAGACTTCGTAAGAAACTAAACATCGAACACGAAGCCAATCTGATCGACTATTTATTGAGTGTCTGAAGTATTTCAGTATTTTGAGATAAAGTTAATAACTCTAAGTAATTATCATTCAATTTATTAAAGATTAACGAATTTCGAAAACGTGAATAAATGAATGAAAACGATCTGTTGTAACTAATCAGCCCATAATTAATTAAATACAAAATTAAAAATCTGTGAACTGCTCTCAGCGAAGCTAATCAGTGGCATTAAAGGCATTAATGGGTGAATAGCTAAGATTTGTTTTCTACAAAAAAAACCGTAAGATTTTTGAATATATTTCCATTCAATCCGCATGGCGATCCCCTACATCATTGGCAGTTTCAGACAGATGAAAAGCTTTGAATCAATTTGAATAATAAATACAATTTAATTAATTGAATATCAGAACACAAAATTTGCTTTGTTGTATTTTTGATGTACCAGAAAACATGGTTTGAAGTAGGATAAATGAAGAATTTTTTCGTTTCCCAATTGAATAGTTTCTTAATATTGTTTCATGAATCAAAAAAATTCTTAACCAAGTATCAATTAACGCAGAAAAAGATGAAAAAATTTCTATTGTTATTGCTGCTCTCAGTGATCGGATCATCGTATCCGCTAGTGGCACAAGAGAGAACGTGCGAGATCAAAGGTGTAATCAGAGACAAAGGAACTGGTGAAACATTGCCTGGCGCAAACATTATTGTTGAAGGAACTACGATTGGCACATCGGCTGATCTGGATGGTAAATTCTCATTGAAAGTTGCATCCGGCAATCTGAAAGTAACCGCACAGTTTGTCGGTTATGAAGACCAGACTGTTGATGTTGCGATTGCAGACAAACAAACACTCACTTTGAATTTCAGTTTGAAATCGAGCGCGACAGAACTCGAAGAACTGGTTGTGGTTGGTTATGGTGTGCAACAAAAAAGTGTTGTAACAGGAGCCATCTCTCAGGTTCGCGCAAAAGATCTCGAAAATATGCAGATCACCCGCGTTGAGCATGCATTGCAGGGAAGAACTTCAGGTGTGACCATCGCATCCAGTTCGGGACAACCTGGTGCAAGTTCCACAGTTCGTGTGCGTGGCACAACCTCAATCAACAACAGTGAACCGTTGTATGTTGTGGATGGTGTTCCGGTTGACGTTGGTGGCATCGATTATTTGAACGCTGCTGATATCGAGTCAATTGAAGTGCTCAAAGATGCTGCATCTGCCGCCATTTATGGCGCCCGTGCTGCAAGTGGTGTTATTTTGGTTACAACCAAAAAAGGTAAATCAGGATCAATGCGTGTAAGTTACAATGCATATTTAGGAACCCAGGCACCTGCTCATAAAATAGATATGCTTAATGCAACTGAATATGCGATATTAAGAAATGAAGCCGTTCCTGGAACAAATCCAGTTCTTCCTTATGAGGATCCTGCCTCATTAGGCGAAGGAACTGACTGGCAATCAACCATTTTTAACAACAATGCTGCCATTCAGAATCATGAAATAAGCGTGAGTGGTGGAAATGATCTTTCAACGTTTTACTCTTCCTTTGGATATTATGACCAGGAAGGCGTGGTTGCAACCTCCATTTCAAATTACAAACGGTATAACCTCCGTCTTAATGCAACCCATAAAGTAAATGAATATCTCCGCATTGGAACCAATCTGGGTTACTCACACATCAAGAGTCAGGGATCATTAAACACCAATAGTGAATACGGCGGACCATTATCTTCAGCGGTCAACCTCGATCCTATCACACCTTCAGTCGTTACTGATCCTGCTGTCATTTCAGAATCTCCTTACAATATTCCTAATGTTGTGCTGGATGAAAATGGAAATCCTTATGGAATTTCTGAGATTGTAACCCAGGAAATGTCAAATCCTCTGGCTTATATACAGACACGTCAGGGCAACTATGGCTGGTCAGACAATTTTGTTGGAAATGCCTATGCCGAAGTTGAACCGATCAAAGGTTTAAAATTAAAATCTGATTTTGGGGGTAAAATTGCTTTCTGGGGAGATGAAAATTTCACCCCAACCTATTATTTGAATGCTGCAAATTCTAATGCCGAAAATAAATTCAGCCGTTCTTCAAGCAAAGGTTTGATGTATAACTGGGAAAACACCGCCTCTTATACCAAAAGTTATGGTTTACATAATATGACAGCCTTGGTTGGAACAAGTGCTTTTGTTGAGAACTCGACAGGTATCAACGCAACTTACAGCAATCTTCCGGTTAATAATTTTTATGACGCTTCGATGAATTATAAAATTCCGGACAGCGCTAAAATTGGTGGCGGTTACGAAAATGCTGACCATAAAGTAAGTTCTATCTTTGGAAGAATCACATACAATTACAGCGAAAAATATATGTTTACCGGTATTATACGTCGCGACGGTTCATCAAGGTTTGGTGGGAATAACAAATATGGTTATTTCCCTTCAGCCTCTGTGGGTTGGGTACTTTCAAGAGAGAGTTTCTGGCCTGTGAATGATGTGGTCAGTTTCGTAAAAATCCGTGGTTCTTATGGTGTTACCGGTAACGATAACATTGGTGATTTCCAGTATCTTTCAACTGTCGGTGGTGGTCGCGATTATACTTTTGGATATGATGGCCTTATTATCGGTTACAGCCCGAACGCTCCATCGAATCCTGATTTAAAATGGGAAGAAACAAGTCAGGCTAACATAGGATTTGAAGCTACAATGTTTGAGGATTTCCGTGTTGTATTTGACCTTTACAGTAAAAATACCACAGGAATGCTTCAACCTATTATTTTACCAGGATATGTCGGCGCAAACGGTTCTCCAACCGGTAACGTTGCCTCCATGACGAACAAGGGCGTTGAACTGGAATTGGGTTACCACAAACAATTGGGTGATGTAATATTCGATATCAAGGGTAATGTTTCTTATCTGAAAAATGAAATTACTGATCTTGGAACAGTAGAATTCAGAACCGGTGCCAGCTTCCAGTCAAGTGCGTATGAGCTCAGCCGTATGACTGTTGGTCATCCGATTGGTGCATTTTATGGATTTGAAATACTGGATATTTTCCAATCCATTGCCGAAGTGCAACACCACAAAGATGCTGAAGGCAATATGATTCAACCCAATGCCAAACCTGGTGATTTCCGTTATGCGGACTTAGATGGTGATGGTAAAATTACTGCTGACGACCGTACTTTCATTGGCGACCCTACTCCAACCTGGACTTATGGTTTTACTGCTTCAGGCAGTTATAAAAACTTTGATTTGCTTGTTTTCGGACAAGGTGTTGCAGGTAACGAAATATACAACGGATTACACCGTTTGGATATTCAGGCAGCCAACTGGTCTACAGAAGCAATGGATCGCTGGACAGAAACCAATCATTCTGAAACCTTTCCACGTATTGTCAACGGTGACCCAAATAAAAACTTCAGCAATCCTTCCTCTTTTCAGTTGACCAGCGGAGCCTATTTCAGAATCAAGACTTTGCAGATTGGCTACACACTTCCAAAATCACTCATAAACAAAATAGGTTTGCAAAACCTACGTTTCTATGTAAGTTCGAACAACCTTGCAACCTTCACCAAATACAAAGGTTATGATCCTGAAATTGGTGGTGGTAGTTTTGGTATCGACCGTGGTGTTTACCCGCAAGCCCGTTCATTTATGGCTGGAATTAATGTAACTATTTAAAAACTTAAAATCATAAGATCATGAAAAAGAATATTTTATATATCGGAGCAGTGATTTTAGGGTCAACCATCCTGATCTCCTGTAACAAAGACTGGCTTGAAGCTAACTATTACCTAAATGCGGCTGAAGCATTTACTGGTCTTGTTTCGTGTTACGACCCATTGGGCGCTGAAGTGGTAAAAGACTATGCAAGTAAGATAGGTTTGTTAAACACAGCATCCGACGACTGCTATGCAGGCGGTGGTGCTTATGCTGACCGAGCAACCTGGGAAGCCTGGAATTCATACACACTTGAGCCGGCCGTTGGCCCGCAGGCTGATTTCTGGGGACGTAACTTTATCGGAATCAACCGTACAAACACCTTGTTGTCGAAGCTTGATGCCATTCCGATGGATGCCGCTTTGAAAGCCCGTTTCTTTGCTGAAACAAAGTTCCTGCGTGCTTATTACTATTTTGATCTGGTTCGTCTTTTCAAGAATGTTCCACTTTTCACTTCCTTGCTGGCTCCGGCTGACTTTTTCAATGTAACACAGGCAAAACCTGAAGATGTATACGCACAAATTGAAAAAGACCTGAATGAAGCCATTCCTGATCTTCCTGAAGTGGTTCCTTCCGGAGAAAATGGTCGTGTTACCAGAATGGCAGCCGTTGCCTTGCTTGGAAAAGTAATTCTTTTCCAGAACAATGAAAGCCGTATGATGGAAGCCGCTGATTTATTTGAGCAGGTGAACACTTCATCTAACTATCAATTGCTCCCAAGCTTTGGTGATATTTTCCGTCCTGACAATAAGTTCAACGCTGAATCTATTTTTGAAATCACCCATACTTCAGCAGCAGTAGGCTATTGGGGACCATGGCCACCAGCCGGAGAAGGGATGATTTTCACACAAATGTGCGGCCCGCGTGCTTATGTTGGCCCAACTTACAGTGCCGGCTGGGGATTCAATCCGGTTACACTGGACCTTGTGAACCTGCTCAAACCTGATCCAAGATACAAAGCTACCATCGCGAACATTGATAGTTTAGATGTAGCTGGTGTTGCCAGTTATGAAAAAGGCTACCAGAATACAGGTTACTTCATTCAAAAATGGGCGCCAATGGAAGAATTTAAATCATCAGGCAATGGCGAGCCTGTATTGATGTGGCCTTACAACTATATCGAGATTCGTCTGGCCGACACCTATCTGATGGAAGCTGAAGCGCTTGTCCGTGCCGGTGATGCCGGTCGCGCCCAGCAATGGCTTGATGCAGTTCGTGCACGTGTTGGTTTACCTTCAGTACCTGCCACACTCGATAATATTTACAAAGAACGCCGTCTGGAACTGGCTACCGAAGGACACCGTTTCTTCGATCTTGTTCGTACTGGTAAAGCAGCCCAGGCCCTCGCTTTCAAAGGTTTTGTTGCTGGTACACACGAAATTCTTCCTATTCCTCTCGAAGAACTTAACAATACAAAACTGGTACAGAATCCTAATTATTGATTTTCATACGTTTTATTTGATTTGGTGAGTGAAAGAAACCGACCGTCAGCTGACGGTCGGTTTTACTTAAAACTTCCGCTGAAGAAATGAAACTGAATCAAAAATACCATCAAAAAATCCCTCATAAATTTTAAAAAATGCAATTAAAATTCAGGTCTGTCATCGCCATCCTTATTTTATTCCAGCTAACAATGCATTCTGCCTGTAGCAAAACAGAGACACCACCTGAGGTTGTTGTTCCAAAAATATCGATATCAGGAACTGCGATCCTTAATGAAGGTGATGGAACAAATGCGAAAGCTACCGTTTCGGTAAACCTATCGGCAAAATCAACGGTTGAAGTAAGTTTCAAATGGTCAACTTCAGACGGAACAGCTTTTGGTGGTGAGGATTTTACCGCAGAAAATGGCTCAGTACTCGTCTTTGCTCCCGGAGAACTTTATAAAACATTCAGTGTGGTTCTTATCGGGGACGATGATCTGGAACTGGACGAAACTTTTACCATCACCATCAGTGATGTAACCAATGCCACTCTTGGAGTGAGCAAAGCATTCATAACTATTAAGAATGATGATGAATATGAAATTGAAGTGGCTGAAGACGGCCCGATTACACCCATTTCGTACCCTGGAATGACCCTTGTGTGGAACGATGAATTTGACGGAACAACCATCAATACTGACAATTGGAATTATAACTTAGGAGCCGGTGGCTGGGGAAACAATGAACTTCAGACTTACACCAATACCTCTGAGAATTCCTTCGTTCTGGATGGTAAGCTTAACATCAAAGCAACCGAACCCTTCCCTGAAAACTACAGGTCAGCGCGCATGGTTTCACAAGGAAAACAGGAATTTACCTATGGCAGAATTGATATTCGTGCCAAAATGCCCTACGGACAAGGAATCTGGCCTGCGTTATGGATGCTTGGCAGTAACATCAGTTCCGTTGGCTGGCCTAAATGCGGCGAAATTGATATCATGGAATACCTCGGTCATGATCTGAGAAAGACTTACGGAACCGCTCACTACGATCAGAACGGACACCAATATAAGGGGGGAAACTATACATTACCCAATGGCCAGAGTTACCACGACCTTTACCATGTTTTCAGTATTATCTGGACTGAAGATGCCATAACATGGTATGTCGATTATAAAAAGTTTTATGAAGTTACCTCAACAAGTATTGAGTTTGCCGCCTTTAAACTTCCACAGTTTTTTATCATGAATGTGGCTGTCGGAGGCAACTGGCCCGGTTATCCCGATGCATCAACTACATTTCCTCAAACCATGTTTGTTGATTATGTAAGGGTTTTTCAATAAACTTAGCTCACTGATTTAAGGGTTAAAATCTATATTTAACCAGAACCAACGCTAATTCGTTAATTATTTTATTGTCAATATGTTGCATAAATATTTTTATTTGTGTACCGCTAATATTGTTCCTGAAAATTGTAAATATATCTAAAGATGAAAACAATAATTGGTCTTTTACTTGTCATTTCACTGGTGACTGGCTGCTCGGCACCTTCGCCCAAAACAGTTGTATCAGAAAGCGAAAACAGAGTTGCCTTACAAGTTGCCAGATTGGTTTCGGCCATGACGCTGGAAGAAAAAGTTGGCCAAATGACACAGGTTACGCTGGACGTTCTTGTAAAGGGTCAAAACACAAAAAGCGGCGATACACCTGTTGAGATTGACACTGCAATGCTTTATAAGGCATTTAATAAATACCAGATCGGGTCGGTGTTAAACACGCCCAATAACCGCGCACGAACGCCGGAGGAATGGAATCGTATTGTTGGATTGATTCAGGAATATGCCCTGAAACATTCCCGGTTGAAAATTCCCATGCTTTATGGTCTGGATATGATACATGGAGCATCTTATGTGGCAGGTGCAACGCTTTTTCCGCAACAAATAGGCATGGCTGCAACCTGGAACCCTGAATTGCTAAAGACTGCCGGAGAAATCACGGCATACGAAACGAGGGCGAGCGGTGTGCCCTGGACCTTTTCCCCTGTACTTGATCTTGGCCTCGACCCGCGCTGGCCACGTCAATGGGAAACGTTTGGCGAAGACCCATTTCTTGTTTCTAAAATGGGAACCCAGCTTATCAAAGGTTATGAAGGTACAGGAAATCAAATGCTTGACAAAAATCATGTTGCTGCCTGCCTGAAGCATTTTCTGGGATATTCGCAGCCATTGAGTGGAAAAGACCGCACCCCGGCATGGATTCCCGAAAATATGCTCCGCGAATACCATGTTCCTTCTTTTGCTGCCGGCGTCAGTGCCGGAGCACACAGCCTGATGGTAAATTCAGGTGAAATCAACGGAACGCCTGTTCATGCTGATAAAATGCTGCTTACCGGTTTATTAAAAACCGAACTCAAATTCGAAGGGTTCGCTGTTTCCGACTGGCAGGATATTGAATTTTTATATCTGCGTCACCATGTGGCTGAAAATCATAAAGACGCGGTAGCCATGGCCATTAATGCCGGTATAGATATGTCGATGGTTCCCAATAACTTCGACTTTGCTGATTATCTGGTTGAACTGGTAAAAGAAGGTAAAGTAGCGATATCAAGAATTGATGATGCTGTTTCCAGGATTTTGCGTGTTAAAATACAACTGGGATTATTTGAAACACCCATGACATATTGCAAAGACTATCCCGATTTTGGTTCTGAGAAATTCGCAGAGTCAGCATTGAATACTACCATTGAGTCGATTACACTTTTAAAAAACGAACAAAGTATTTTACCTCTTTCCAGAAAAAGCCGCATACTGGTGGCTGGTCCTGCTGCAAATAAAATACGTCCGATGAATGGTGGCTGGAGTTATTCATGGCAAGGTGATATTTCAGAGGAATATACGACTGAATTCCAGACTATTTATGAAGCGATGCAAACCAATGCAACCGATCCGGAAAACGTAAAACTTTGCGAAGGGGTTCGGTTTGGAACAGGTGATTACCGCAATGAAATTGCAGATGATCCCGCTGTTTTTTCAAAAATGGCAACACAGTCTGATGTGATTGTAATGTGTATCGGAGAAAACAGCTACACCGAAACACCCGGAAATCTGAACGATTTGAATATCTCACAAAACCAGCAGAATCTTGTTAAACTGGCTGAAAAAAGCGGCAAACCCATCATTTTTGTGCTTGTCGAAGGCCGGCCCCGCATCATCAGCATGATAGAACCATTAGCAAAAGCAATCGTTCACACTTACCTTCCGGGTAATTTTGGAGGTTTGGCCATTGCAAAAGTTCTTTACGGTGACGAAAATCCTTCAGGCAAATTACCTTACACCTATCCGCGGTTTGCGAACAGCCTTGAACCCTATTATCACAAGGCTACTGAGGAAGTTAAAACTGCCGGGGCGCCTGAAGGAACTACTTTCAATCCACAGTATGAATTCGGCTTTGGAATGAGTTACTCCGATTTCACATACAGTGACCTGCGTATTGACAAAACAAACTATAAAACAGACGAAAACATCCAGTGCAGCCTCACTATTGCAAATAAATCGAATGTCTCAGGCAAGGAAGTTGTACAGATTTATATTTCGGACCATTACGCAAGTATAACGCCACCGGTGAAAAGATTAAGGGCTTTTGAAAAAATACTGTTACAGCCTGGTGAGAGTAAGCGTGTTAGTTTTGAAATACCTGTAAGCCAACTGGCATTCATCAATGCTACAAACCAATGGATCGTCGAAAAAGGCAGTTTTACCCTGCAAACAGGTGCGCTATCGACTGATTTTATGGTGGATGAAACGAAAGTTTACTAGAAGAACCGGATTGAATTTGGTCCATCTTTTCAGCTCAATCAATCCACCAATCGGATTGTAAATATTTTGTCTATAAATTCTGTGTCAGAGATAGAAAGTTCGCTGTCGAGGCATGCGCAGGAGCCTAAAAGCGGAGTTTACTTTTCGTAAATGAGCATTTTTGGCTCAAGCATAACGATGAGAGCGGACTTTATAGACTGACACTAAATGTAGTTCCTGCACCGATTGTAGATTCAACACTTATTGCATAGCCGTGTGCATCAAGAATTTTTTTTACGATGCCCAGTCCCAGTCCCGTGCCTTTTTCACCAGAAGTTCCGGTGGTAGTATTTCGTGTAAATCCTGAAAAGAGTTTTTCACAGGTTTCCTTGTCCATGCCAAGTCCGGAATCTTTAACTATAATTTGTCTCCCGGTCTGGTTGTCCGAGAATCGCAAAACAATTGTACCTCCTTCCGTAATGGCACTAACATAGGTATTATTTATATTTTTTATAAGCACCTTTCTTTGTTTCTCTAGGATAATGTCTTCCTGGTCTTTGGAGGATTATCTTCCTTAATATTTTCTTTTTCAATTTTTCCATATCTACCTGAAGACCATCGTTTGTAAACTCTACCTTTTCTGTCAATATAAAGTTCCTTATTACTCTCAAAGAACTCTTGAATGATATCCCTTTTGGGGGAAAAAGCAGTCCCTTCTGTGGACTGCGCAATAATTTTGCGGATAAGGTTATATGCTATTAATGCCGCGGCAAGCTCTTTTCTGACTATATCGTCTGTTTTTCCTCTTAATACATTGATCTCCATTATTGTTTTTACTTCACGTATTGTAATTTCTATATCCCATCGGGTAAAATATTTTAATATTATTTCTGATTTAAGGATTTTTTCATTTAATATGGTTGTGTATATCACCATTGTTTCCGCTCCATCAAGTGACATAAATGATAATCGCCTTAGCAATAATTTTTCAGGTAGTACTTCTTCTTTGGACAACCATTTGGGATATTCGTTCCCTGTTAACTCTACAATTTCATCTCCATCAGCAATTTGCCTTATTACTTTATAATTTCTTAAGCGTTTTCCAGGAACAATAATATCAAAATCATTCTTCCTTGCTAAAGCAAACACAGCGAATGAATTATATAAATCATCTGCTAATAATAATCCTTTGGCAGGTATACTATGTATGAGTTTATAAATAAGAGATAATTCCGAAACATGCCGGTTGGCTAATGCGTAATCGTGGATTATACCACTGCCTTGTCGTATTATTGATTGCAATAATCCTTGTGGATATGCTTCTTTATAATTTGCATTTACACTTACCACATCGTAAATTTCCCTAAGTTCCTTTGAATCTTGCATCTGAACATATGTTCCATCAGTCAAAAATGTTTCCATACCATACCAATACACATTTAGATTAGAATCTTCTCTGGTTTTGTAGAAAACATTCTGCAATAATTCAAAACTTACACGTTTTCTTGCTTTTGAATATGCTGCAGTATTTTCTGATATTTCAATGATTTTACTCTTTGAAACTTTTAATTTGTACTTTTTCTTTGGTCCTCTTCTTATTGTTAAATCTTCTAAGTCATTTGCCTTTTCTTGTTCCATAGCCTCATTAGCGTTTTTTAAAACAAGATCAATCTGGTTATCATGAATTTGCTTAAAGATATCTACTGCATTCTCCAGGGTTTTGTCAGCCAGAGTGGAAGAATACACCATCGTCATAATTGTGTTTTCTGTTGAATAAACTCTGTCTCTCCTATCTTTTTTATCATAATTATTAATAACTTCAAATGGGAATACACTCCATAAACTCTTTAAATAATCAATCCGTAGGAATTCTCTTAATTGATTGCTCTTGAATAATGATAAATTTGGTGTCATCGTTTTAAAATTTTACCAAAGATAATCATTTTTATAATTTATCTCTATGTTAGTGCCATTACCTCCTTCCGGGGTAAATTTAACAGCGTTTCCAACCAGATTATTGATAGCATGTCCGAGTAAAGTTTCATCGGCATCAAGTTGAAAACCAGGATCTATTTCCTTTAAAAAACGGATGTTTTTCTCCTGCATTTTAACTGTCTGCATCTTTTCAACATAATTGGCGAGATGCTCCGGAACGATTTTTCTGGACGATATTTTAAAATTACCAAGCTCAAGGTTCGACCATTGGTAAAGTTTGTCGTTGTAATCGAGCAGGCGAAGCATTTCACTTTTGATGTCGGTTAGTAACTCCAACTGTCCTGTATCAACCTTTTCGAGTAGTCTGTCATCCGAAAGCAAAAGATCGGCCAGACCAATGACCGCGCCTATGGGCGAACGCAGATCATGAGAAATAATTGAAACGAACTGATCCTTGAAACTTAACAGTTCTTTTAAGCGCTTTTCGGTACTGGCCAGCTGATCGAGCGTAAGTTTCTGTTCTCTGGCTTTTTGTATAAAACCATCATTCAGATCCGTTTGCTGGCTCAGCGGTTTGATCAGCAGATAATTCCTTTTTTCGTGTCGTAATGCCAGTGCCTGAAGGTATATTTTTCCTCCATCCACCCTGCTTTCCTCCCATAATCCGCTAACGAGTTTCCCATCCTGTCTGGCATTCCAGGTTTCTTCGGCTTCAATTTGAAATACTTCGATAAACGGAAATGTTTCAATCAAGTCCGCTGTTTTACCATTAAAATAAAGCTTCGCATTGGTATCACCAAACCAGGGTGGCGCCATCCCAAGCATTTTATAACCATGTTTTTCCTTTTCGAAACTCATATAATCAAGCAGGTAAAGCGCTGACAATGTACCTCTTGCTGATGATTGTTTTCTGTCGGCGATGCCACTGAGTTTCTCTTCGTTAAATCGTTGAATGATAGGATGAATCATTTCAACCTGACGTGTCTGATCAATCAGAAAAATCCAGGTCAGGTTATCATCGTCATTTAAAAGATGTATCTCAACATAGGTTTTTTCATTGATCCGCAAGTGTGAAATAACCATTGGGTTGACAAGCGGTGGAATCATCCCCAGTAAAAACGGCGCAAATTCCTCAATGGGTTGTCCGATCACTGGTTTACCTTCAAAGTACTTATCCAGTGGTCCATACCATTTATTCAGCAATCCTTCTTCATCGGCCTGCAATACAACCAGACCCACATAAGGTGGTATTTCGTTCAAAATATATCGGATGATTGGAGCGGATAATTCCCTGATCATAGTATTTATCGTTAATGATATCTGCTGTAATTATTTTTACTGAAATGAAGGTTTATCGAGTATGCGTTTTGTAAGCAACGCAAAAGCTTCTTCAACCATCACATTTTCTTTTGCACTTGTAATAATGACATGCCAGCCTTTTTGTTTGAGACGGTTGATCGTTTCAGATTGAATTTCCCATGTTTCGGTAAGATCACTTTTATTGACAAGCAAAATGAAAGGAGCGTTTTTTGTTGCAACGGAAGCCATTTCATGCAGTTTAACAGCTACATCAATGGTTTCGGCCCTGGTACCATCAGCCACCAGCAAATAGCCTGATGAACCAATGAGATAGGATGATTTCATTTTCATAAAATCATCATCGCCATACAGATCCCACAACATTAATGTGACTTCGGTTTCATCAACCTGAACGATTTTCTGGTCAATTTTTACCCCGATCGTGGTTTGGTACTTTTCGCTGAAGATGCTGTTTACATATCGTTGCACCAGACTCGTTTTACCGACGGCGAAAGCGCCCAGCATGGCAATTTTTTTCTTTAGCATATATTATTTTTGGCTTTTTTCAAACACTTCAAAACTAACCGATCGCAAAAGTACCTGTTTATCAATATCTTCTGCAAAAAGTACTTGTGCTTCAAGCAGGTCGTTTTGTAATCCCGCCTCTAGTAACAAACCGATAAAACCCTCAGCGCGACGCTTTGCCACCTGAAGATTGGCTGAAGCATTACCTGAACGGCTTGTATAGGATCGCACATAAATGGTCATTTTTTTTCCATACAAATGGTTATAATCCGTCAGGTGAACCGCTGCATCTACCAGAGAATCAAATTGTTTTTTTTGAATTTCATCCAACGACACAATGTTCATTTCGAATTTGAAACTATTTTTTTCAATCGCCGGGATAATCCAATGCAAATCAGGAATTTCTTCTGTCACTTTTGAGTTCAGGCCGCTAATATCAGTTTCATTAACGCCATAAACCGAGGATGCTTTTTTCAATACCAGGTTAATCCAATCTTCGGGGGCCTCTCCTTTCAAAAATAAAACACCATTTGCATAATGCATACTTACACTCTGCGGTGGCACAAGCAACTTCTCGGCTCTTTTGATAACAACATCATTTTCGAGCGAAATATATGGCTCAAATGCACATTTTACTTTTATACTGTCGAGTTGATATTTCTCAAGCAAATATGCGTATGAATCAGACTGATAATCATTTAAACCCTTTACAACTACCGAATTATTGTTAATTTCAATATTTGTGAGATGGTAACCCGGCAATGATTCAAGTTCTTCAACGAAATGGATGAAGCGGCTTTTCTGCTCGAAATGCACATAGATGAAAAAGGACCCCGCAGCCAGCAAAACAAAAAGCAGAACGATAGATGGCCAGGGAATACTGCTTTTTTTCTCTTTTCGCTGTTTAATAAGACAATTACGCAAAAACCTGGATGCATGGACAAACACTTCGGTATATCCTTCAAATTTTTCGAGATCCATCGCATGATTAAAATGCAGCGCTTCCACTGTTTCCATCAAAGTCGATCGGTATTCAGCAGGTGGTTGTCCTTCCACAATGGCAGCAA
This sequence comes from uncultured Bacteroidota bacterium, assembly GCA_903957365.1. Taxonomy (GTDB): domain Bacteria; phylum Bacteroidota; class Bacteroidia; order Bacteroidales; family F082; genus CAJBPB01. The sequence goes on along the minus strand of CAJBPB010000291.1, from coordinate 52,461 downwards.
CAATGGCATAAGGTCCCTGTTCAATCAGGATTTTTAACTCACCGACCTGTATTTCTTCCAATGAACCTGTGGAACTTCCAGTGAAAGAATCGTGCACAAAATCACGGATTGCGGTAAGCATCCCTGAAACCATATCCGATTCAAGCTCAACATTCTCATTGTCAATCTCCTGATGGAGTAAGATACCTGTAGCACGGTGTATAAAAAACACCTGCCTGACGTGGTAAACATAGGTATTGGCAAGCACGATTTCGGCAAACGAACGTTTACTGAACAATGCCTGTAAGCGCCATTTCAGACTACGCGGCGATAAACCTGATTCGAGCGTGGCATTTACCGACGCGATAAGCTTTTTCATGTCTTCGGCGACGGCCTTGCGGATCGCCGGAACCATCACAGGAAATAAAACATCAGATAATTTATGCGGATCTTTCTGCACACTTTTGTGCATAGCCTCGATGATAAACGGCTCAAGCGCCTCGACTTTTATTTCTCCTCTTTCAATCAGTTTGCGTAATGAATAGGGTAACCATTCACTGATTTCCTCAGCAAATTCCTGTGGATCATGTATTAGCTTGTGTAAACGTTCAAGATCCTTCTGATCGAGGCCGGTAAGGAGAAGACGCAATTCGTTGAGTTTGCCCAACTCAAGAATACTATCCTTATTTTGGTCCTTAGTCTCCAGCATTATTCAACAGAATCAGTAGTTTCCGGAACATCACTTTCGGAAGATGATGGCTCTTTTTCGACCAGTTGCATTGCGATTTCTGAAAGTAAAACCGCCAGAGCACTACGTTCCACTTTGGATTGCCGCAGGTCGTCCACTTGTCCGAACAGCTGGGATTTCAGATCATTGATTGTTTTTTGATGCTGCTTTGACAAGCTATCCTGTTGTTCAGTAAGCCATTGTTTTATTGTACCCAATTCGCCGGAAAATTTCTCATCGAGCTGCCGGACAGACTGCCTGACCTGTGAGAATTCCTCACGTATCTGGACAATTTCCGCTTCACGTTTCTCTTTCTCTGTCTGTAACCGCGAATCAAGCGTTGTGAAGGATTCTTTTGCAGCAGATTTCAATTCATCAAAACGATTACCAAGTTTTTCGTCAAGAGAAGTAATCTCATCTCTCAGGAAAACTTCGGTTTTGGCAACTCGCTTTTCCAGTTCAGTGAGGTTATTACCAAAGAGAATGTCGCGTATTTTGCTTATATTTTCTGTTTCCTTTGTCATAAGGCAATCAGGTTTTCATTATTTCATTTAATACAAATATATAACAGACGAGTTGTCAATATGATGGTAAATGTAATAAAGTTTAATTAGTCTCTGTTTTTAAAGTCCGCAGTCATCGTTATTCTTGAGCCAAAAATACATGCTTCGACAAGCCAGCTTATAGTATTTACCAAAAGTAAATTCAGTTTTTTGGTTTTGTGCATGCACCTGCAGCGAACTTTACAGCCCGGACACTGAGTTTACAGACAGACAAATAAATTGTGAATCTCTGACCTTTAACCAATCCGGTTTTTGAAATGGAGTGAGCTCCCGGCTTCATTGAATCCGATTACTTCGCCGATTTCAGCAATGATTTTTTGTAAGGTGTCAGCACTCAGGGCGGCATCTTTGTCAAGATTGGGTTTGTTGTTGTACAGCAAATATTTTTTCCGGCTTGTAACCGGGGTCAAATTAGGCATCACCACATTGGCACCTGCAAGTAATCCTTTTTGCCGGCCAAGCGAATCGAGTGTTTCGAGTGCGGTGGATGATGCCAGATTGATATCAGGCATGGTAATCCTGGCCAGCGAAAGCATCAGTAAACTAATCCGGAAATCGAGTCATGTAAGGGAATTTCACCCCTACATTCTCACGGAACCGTGCTTGAAAGTCTCCCTTCACACGGCTCTTCATGTTAATAAATCACTCAAAATTAAATAATTTCAAGGATGTACCAATAACCAATGGGCAAATAAGTTGGGTTGTTCCTTGTATTTGGTTTTCAGATATTTCACCGATGATTTCTTATACAAGTCCTTTTCCCATTTTACCCATTTTAGTAGTCGTGTATTCAGTTGATTCCATACAAGACGCATATCGTATTCCCAAAATTTGTGATAATAGTTGATTATTCCTCTTATCACCGGATTGATTTCTCTGGCAATTTCTTCCAAAGTCTTGCGCCTTTTGTGTATGTTCATCTTTTTGATCTTCTGCATGATGCTTGTTTTCGATTTTTGACTCACAAAAATACCGGGCATGGCTTTCGTTTTGCCTTTGCCTGTGTACGCTCGTGGTCGTATTGTGAAGCCTAAAAAGTCAAATCCTTTGGGATATTTCTTTGTCGAAAATCCTCTTAAATTAACAATCTTACTTTTCTCTGCATGCAATATTAACTTACACGCTTCCATGCGTTGACGTATTTGTATTAGCATGAATTGCGCTTGTCGTTCTGTTTTGCAATGCACAACGATGTCATCAGCATACCGCTCAAATGGTTTCTCAGGGTGATGCTTATCCATCCATTTATCGAAAACAATATGTAAGAAAATGTTTGCTAACAGTGGGCTGATTACGCCGCCCTGTGGTGTACCCGTTACTGATGGTATGAATTCGCCATCTTGCTGTATTACACCTGCTTGTAACCATCTCTCTACATACATCAAAATCCACTTGTCGGGACAATAATGACGTACCGCTTTCAATAGCAATTCATGGTCGATGGTGTCGAAGAAGCCTTTTATATCCAAGTCAATGGCAAAATCATGATCGAATGAATTTGTATTTGCTTGTTTTACGGCATCGTGACAGCTCCGTTTTGGGCGATACCCATATGAACTTGCATGAAACAACGGTTCTACTATCCTTTCAAGGTGAACCCTGACTACTTGTTGTGCTATACGATCTAAAATGGTTGGTATTCCTAAATTGCGGACTCCTCCATCTTTCTTCGGTATAGATACCTGCTTGACGGCTTTTGGGTAATAACTTCCTGAACTTAAGCGATTCCATAGCTTATAGAGTTCGGTACTCTGGTTCTTTGCCAGATATTCCCAACTCATTTTGTCTATTCCTTCACTTCCGGCATTGGATTTTACTTCCTTATATGCCTGCCAAACCATTATTTTGGTTATTGGCTGTGATTTTGTCTCATAGTAATCAATCATTCCTTTTTATCGGTTGTAAATTATTTTGAAACCTAACATGCTTAGCCCTTTGCTCCATGCTCATTACTGCACTTCATTACTACTACGACTAAGTCTGCCCCCTATATCTCACCCACATCCTTTGGTGTCTGCTTCCTCTTGCGATTTTACAGAACGATACAGAGTTCACTTGTTCCTTAAAACAGCCTGCGTAAGTGTCTTGCCAACTTAACCCCGGATGCCGTGTACCCTGTAATCAGGTGTCCGATACACTCTTATCGCAGGTACAAACGTAACTACCTGCTTTCGACATCTTTTATTGCTTTTACGAGGCTTCATCATTGGTTCACTCGCGTTCAACTCACTTACACTTACCTACAGGAATCTTAGTTCCTGTTTTTCCTTATCGCTCACCACAAAACCGTTTCCTAATCCTGCAGCATAAGGTGGTTTAGCAACTACTCCTGAAAATCGTTGCTGAGAGGCCTACTCTCATCTGCTTTAAAGCACCATCAATCAAATGATTGTTGTTCAAGTCACACACGCTCGTCAGCCGGCCATAGTAAATGTGTTTTATCGTATAAAGGCGTGTCAGCATGTTCGATAAACGGTCCCATTCCGATCATATCGATATCCATGGTTTTGAAGAAGATCAGATCATCAGCCAGATCTTCAATTGTTTGTTCAGGAAGACCAATCATGACACCTGTACCAGCCTGAAAACCTGCAAGCTGCAAATTTTTAAGGGCTTCGATACGCTTTTCAAATGAGTGATTCTCATCCTGAGGATGAATCTTGTAATACAACGCTCTGTTTGTTGTTTCGATACGCAGCAAAAACCTGTCAGCACCGGCATTTTTCCAGCGTTTATACACTTCTAAATCCTGCTCACCGCACGAAAGTGTGATGGTAAGTTCATGGTTTGTTTTTTCATGGATTCTCACCAGTAAATCTTCTACAGTATTTGTAAATGCTTTGCTGACTTGTTCACCGGTCTGAATAACCAAAGAACCGAATCCGTTTTTCCAGGCAAATTCAGCCGCCTGCAGCACCTCATCCGTGGAAAGCGTATAACGTTCAACTTTTGTATTTGCAGCTCTTATACCGCAATATAAACAGTTTTTAGCACAAATATTCGTCAGTTCAATCAGCCCGCGCAAATATACCTTACGACCAACAGTTTCCGTCTTTACCTGATACGCCTTATCGAGTATCATCCGGGTTGCTTCAGGCGATTTCACCGAAAGCAAGGTAACAAGATCACTTTTGGAAAGCGTTTCCTGTGTGAGGATTTTATGTATGGTTGTTAGCATACTTTACACTGAAAATGGTTGGGTAACACGGTCGAAAATCCCATTGACATAGGCAATCGTCATTCCGTAATTGCTTACCGGTATTTTGGCATCCACCGCCGGTTTCAAACGGTTTAGCAGCTGCTTTCGTGTTACAACACAACCACCGCACTGAATGACAAGTTTGTAGGTATGCATATCGGTAACATGATTTAGTCCGGAAACTATATCGAAAGTGAGCTCTTTACCTGTGAATTCTTTAATCCATTTTGGCAGTTTATGTCTTCCGATATCTTCGCAACTCACCTGATGGGCGCATGATTCAAGAATCAATACCCGGTCGCCATCCTCCAGTTTCGAAAGTTCAGGAGTTCCAACGAGATAATTCTCAAAATCACCACGCAGATGGGCAAAAACAATACTGAAACTGGTCAGTGGAATATCAGCAGGAACAATGCTGTTTACAAAGCCAAATGCCTGACTGTCTGTAACAACCAGATGCGGACGTGGCATATTCTGGTCGAAATATTGTTTCAGATTGGTTTCTTTGAGAACGATACAAATGCAATCGTTATCGAGCACATCGCGGATGGCCATCACCTGCGGCAGAATCATACGCCCATCCGGCGCTTCCGAGTCGATGGGCGTAACGAGTAAGATAACCTGATCCTTTTTAATGATCGTTCCGAGCAATGAACTTTTCTGATAGGTTGTTTCAGGAATGGTTTTCCTCAAAGCCTCGATGAGCACAGGAAGTCTTTCGGGCTGATTTACACTGAAATCCATGACCTTTGCCTGACTGAAATCTTTGATTTTCTCCAGAGTAATATCATCAACCGGCTGAATATCAGCTTTGTTATGCACAATCAGATACGGGATGCCATGATCGCGGAACTGCATGATCAGCTGCTTTTCATAAAAACCAAATTCGTTATTCACAATAACCAACATGGCACAGTCGATGGTTTTAATTGTATCGAGTGACTTCTGAACACGTTTTTCGCCCAGTTCACCGCTGTCATCTATTCCGGCAGTATCGACAATAATTGCCGGACCAATGCCAAATATCTCAATAGATTTTTTCACAGGATCGGTTGTTGTCCCAGCCTGATCCGAAACAATAGCAATATCCTGTTTCACAATGGTATTGATGATGGAACTTTTTCCATTGTTACGGCGGCCGAAGATGCCGATATGTGGTTTTTGGTCTTTTCCTTTTGACATGGTTGTTAGAAGTTAGAAGTTAGAAGTTAGAAGTGGGAAGTCCAGTTACCATCTTCCTATTTCAAAAATACAAATCATGCTCGCCTTGTTTAATTCTTTCAATTCGGTTCATCAATTCAGCTTTATACCCTTCGTCATCCATATCGGCAAGATTGCGTTCAATCACCTGCCAGCCTTTAACAGCCGTTGAATCACTTGCATAATCCATGATATATTCAGCAAGGGTAAGCATGGCGTTGGGGGTACAGAATTTTTTAATGAATCCGGGCACACTGAACTCCATAAAATGCTGACCTGTTCTTCCTTTGCGGTAGCAAGCCGTGCAAAAGGATGGAATATAATCAGCTTCGAGGAGTTCATCGATTACCTGCGCCAGAGTGCGGTCATCATTGATTTTGAACTGTTCTTTATTCAGATTCTGATTTACATCAGGATTTTCGGCGTAAGCGCCAATTTCAAGTTTGGTTCCGGCATCAATTTGTGAACAACCATACGACAATACCTCCTTGCGGGTTGCTTCCGATTCGCGGGCTGTGAGTATCAATCCTGTGTATGGAACTGCAAGTCGCAAAATGGCGACCAATCGCGTAAACTCCTCATCTGTAACATGATTACTATCATCAAGATCATATTCAGATGCATCCTGAATGCGTGGAAACGAAATGGTATGCGGACCAACATTGTAGCAGGCTTCGAGATGATTGACATGACGGAGCAATGAAAGCACTTCAAAACGCCAGTCGTATAAACCAAATAACGCACCAATACCCACATCATCGATTCCGGCTTCCATTGCTCTGTCGAGCGAAGTGAGACGATAATCATAATCGGATTTTTTTCCAGATGGATGACACACTTTATAAGTAGGATGATGGTAGGTTTCCTGGAAAACCTGATAGGTTCCGATATTGGATTCTTTTACTGTTTTGAAACCCTCAATATCCAGTGGAGCCGCATTGATATTGATACGCCGGATTTCACCATGGTCTTTTTTTACGTCATAGACCGTTTTAACCGTCTCGGCAATAAATTCGGGAGAATAGGTGTGATGTTCACCAAAAACGAGAATAAGTCGTTTTTGCCCATGCTCTTCCAAAGCCTTTACATTGGCGATAAGTTCATCTTTTGTAAGCGTTTTTCGGATTGCTTTTTTATTCGATGCCTTGAACCCACAATAGCGGCAGTTGTTTGAGCAGTAATTTCCGACATAAAGCGGAGCAAAAAGCACAATACGCTTTCCATATACTTTTTCTTTCAGCGCACGTGCTCCGGCCTTAATCATTTCGATCATTTCGGGATCAGTGGCGTTCACTAAAATAGCAGTTTCGGCAAGGTTCAGCCTGTTTTTTGCCAGTGATCTGGCAATAACCGCTTCGACTTGTTCAAGGCTTGGTCTGGCAGCATGGATGAATGACCATATCTCCTCATCATCGAGGAAAGGCTGCATCGAAACATCCGGTAGTTTATATTGTTCTGGAGTAAATTTCACGTATTATTGGTTTTTATTGCCTCGGCAAAGTTATTGTAAATGTAGTTCCTTCGTCGGCGATGCTATCAACCGAGATGGAACCATTGTATTGGGCTACCATTTTTTTTGTGATTGACAATCCGAGCCCGCTTCCTGTAATTTCTTTGGTCTGACTACTTTTTATTCTCACAAAATCTTCAAAAATCTGTTCCTGATCTTCTTTACTGATTCCTATTCCTGTGTCAGAAACTTTAATCACAACATCTTTACCCTGGTCTTCGATGATAACCTTTACTTTTCCACCATCTTTATTGTATTTTACTGCGTTGGAAACAAGATTGTTAAAAACAATTTCCATTTCATCGGGATCGGCCAGCAGCATCGGGCTGCCGGTTACGCTTAGCTTCATTCGCACACTGCGCTGAATGGCATAGGGTTCAAGTGTGTCCATCGACATACGTGCCACTTCTGAAAGATCAGTTTCACGAAGTTTCCGTTGCTTTTTACCCGATTCAATTTTTGTGAGATCGAGCAGATCCATGATCAGGTTGCGCATGCCGCGCAAACGGGCCAGCGAACGGTCGATCATTTTCTCATAATCATCCACTTTATCACCAAACTGCCGCTCCTGCATCATTTTAAGATAACCTTCCACCGCATTGATTGGTGATTTCAATTCGTGAGACATCACCGAAAGAAACTGAAAACGAATCTGTTTGCCTTCTTCCTGCATTTTGCGTGTCATCCGCTTGAGGTAAAGGTGTTTCGAAAGATTTTCGATACCAGAACGCAACTCCTGGGGCGTAAAAGGCTTGGGCATGAAACTGTAAGCGCCATCGCGTGTGGCTTTGATTGCCAGATCAAGCGAGGCGTAAGAAGTGATCATCATCACCGCCACATCAAATTTTTGCTTTTTGATATAGGCGAGTACCTCCGTACCGTCCATGCCGGGTAATTTGTTGTCGAGCAGTACTATATCCACCGGCTGGCTGTTAAGGATGTCAATGGCATCCTCCCCGCTGGCAGCATCGGTGAGTATGAAATCGAAATCCTCTTCCAAAAAAGGGAATCCGACAGTATAACTCGTTAAAATCCGATTGATTCCCGACCTGATGCCGGGTTCATCGTCAACAACCAAAATCTGTAATGTTGCCATCTTATAAGTGAACTAAAGTGAACTAGAGTGAACTAAAGTGAGTTAAAGTTAAATCGTCTTCCGACTTCCAACTTCCAACTCCTACAACTTCAACAGCTTATTAATCTCGCGGTGAAGCTGGTCGCTACGGATTCCTTTTTCAAGATAGAGGTCTGCCTTGATCCAGTTGCGATCATCAGTATTATGCATATCAAAGCTGAATCCTGTTTCGGCTGTTGCCGCTGACGCAATGATGATAGGCATATCAGGAAACTTTCGCTTTGCCTTGTAAGCCAATAAAAAACCACTGTCTTCATTTTCCATCATCAGATCGAAGATGGCCAAATCGGGTTTAATTGTATCGAGCATACGCTCAGCTTCGTGTTGACCATCGGCAGTTTTCACATCGAAGCCCAGGTTACGTACCATAGCTTCCATTTGAAAAAGATAATCGGCATCATCGTCGGCAATTAAAATCAATTTTTTCTGGTTCGACATTTTAATCTATATTTAATTAGTTATCAGGGATTTCTTGGTAATCTTATCACAAAAGAGGTTCCTGTTGGCCCCTTCTGAAGATCGTCATTTGAAATAATATTTATTTTTCCTTTGTGCATTTTCACGATTCCGTAACAAAGAGGCAATCCGAGTCCGGTTCCTTTACCAACTTCTTTTGTGGTGAAGAATGGTGTGAAAACTTTATCCATATTGTCTTGTGATATACCTGTTCCGGTATCGCTGATAGATATTTCAACTTCGTCACCATGCTCTTTCAGGCTGATGATTATTTCACCGCCATCCGGCATGGCTTCCACTGCATTTTTTTCGAGGTTGGTGAGCACCTGCATCATCTGGTCGGGATCGAGGAAAACAAACGGGTCTGTCAAATCGACATCAATCTTCACCACAACATCGTCAGTCAGAATTATCGATTGAATACTTTTTGTAACAAACTTCTCTAGATCAGTTTCGATCAGTCTTACCTGATTTTTACGGGCAAAATTGAGTAATCCGCCAACGATTTTTCTGCATCGGTCAGCCTGTTCAACAATCAGCGTGAGATCACTTCTTGTCTGGTCATCTTTTACCTCATCGAGTAATAAATTACTGTACATAGTGATAACACCCAGCGGATTGTTCAGTTCATGCGCAATTCCTGCTGAAAGCTGGCCCATGTGAGCTAGTTTTTCAGATTGCTTGAGTGCTTCTCTGGCGTTGGCCAGTTCGCTGTTGGATGAGTTTATTTTTTCGATGGAATCATGAAGTTTCTCAATTGTATAAGGCAGGCACATTTCATTTTCGGCCAGTCCCTGTACTACAGCAATCGCATGTTCGACACAACTGTCGTAACCGCAGGCTCCGCAGTCGAGGTAATCATCGGCAGAATCTTTGCCCATACTCAGCAATACTTCAGCTACTTTTTGTGAAGACGGATTTTGGGTGCGCCTGTCCATAGCCTCAAAATTTGTGGACAAATCGATTTGCTTTGCAGCTAGCATATTGTTTTCCCAATCCAGAACATCAATATTTTCCAGTTTTTGAGAAACATAGGTCGAAATACATGAACGACGTATGTATTTTTTACCGTTTGCCGACATGCCCGGACCCATGATGCAACCTTCGCAACAAAGCAATTCGAGATGACGTGCCTGCAATTCTCCATTCGAAAACTCACTCAGGGCATCCTTAAAATTCACCCGTCCTTCAGCTACTATCACATCTCCTTTTGTGATATCATGTTTCACATCCATGTTTTGCAATAATCCATGACTGACTGGGAAAATGGCTCCCATACCAGCATGTGGCGGATCAAAATCACGTACTGCAACCTGTAGCGGATCGATGTTAAAATCGCTGAATAATTCTCTTAACTCATTAAATGTCAGGGCATAGTCAATTTCGTCCGATTCTGATTTTTTCGCGATACATGGTCCGACAAACACTATCTGAACATCATCACCATATTTCACTTTCAGAAAACGTGCAGCAGCCACCATAGGCGAAACCAATGGGGCAAGATTTGGAATAAGTTCGGGCTGGTATTGTTCAACATAATATACCACCGCAGGACAATCAGAAGAAATGATGCCCTTATTTTCATTGTTGTTGTATAAATCTTTATAGGCAACGGCTACCATATCGGCACCAAAAGCAACTTCGGTAACAAGCTCAAACCCTAAGGCTTTTACCATGCCAACAAACACTTTGTAATCCTCAATTTCGGTAAATTCGGCCGGAAAACTTGGTGCGATACAAGCGATAACCCGGTTGTTACTGTTAAGTAAATCTTTCACTTCATCGATTTGCCTTAAAAACACCTTCGCATTTTGCCGGCAGACACGCACACAATTACCACATCCGATGCAGCGTTCAGAAATCACTTCGGCCTGACCGTTGATCATTTTAATTGCTTTTACCGGACATTCACGTACACAAGTGAAGCAAACACGACACCGATCTTTAACCGTAAAAACCAATTGCTTATGTTTTTTGTTATGCGCCATGTTTTGCTTCAGATGTAGTACTACTTAACAGATTTTTATATACAACTAACCAAAATTGTATCAATTCACATCCCTCTCCTGATAATTGGTGTGCAACAGGTGATGGCTCTTATGCCCAAGCGGTTTACCAAGGAACTTATCATAAAGCTCAATGATATACGGATTCTTGTGCGAAACTTTTATTGCATCGTGTTCGTCAATTTCATACAAACTTTTCATGCGTGCACGCAGTGATTCCTCATTTGTCCCGATAGGTTGTCCGCCACCATTGATGCATCCACCCGGACAAGCCATCACTTCGATGAAATGAATGTCTTTGCGTCCGTTTCTGACTTCTTCCATCAGGATTTCGGCATTTTTTAATCCACTCACTACAGCAACACCAATTTCAAGACCATTGATCATTACTTTGGCTTCTTTTCTTCCGGCAAGGCCACGCACTGCGTTCACCTGAAATTTAATCAATTCCTTACCAGTTATGAAATAGTGTGCTGATCGGATAGCAGCTTCCATAACACCGCCTGAAACACCAAAGATTTTTCCGGCAGAAGAGCGTGTTCCCAAAGGTGAATCAGCCAGCTCGGGACTGATTTTATCCATATCAATACCAAATAAACGAATCAATCTGGCCAGTTCACGGGTTGTCAGTACAGCATCTACATCAGAGATTCCATTTTGTGTCATCTCTTCGCGCTGTTGCTCGAATTTCTTGGCTGTGCAAGGCATTACCGATACAGAATATATATCTGCCGGATTAATACCTTCCGCTTCAGCGAAATAGCTCTTTATTATTGCGCCCATCATTTGCTGTGGCGATTTGCAGCTTGATAAATTGGGTAAAATATCATGTTGAAATTCTTCAGCGTATTTAACCCAGCCCGGACAACAGCTGGTAATCATCGGCAATGTTCCACCAGTTGTGATACGGTGAACCAATTCGGATGCCTCTTCCATGATCGTTAAATCGGCTGAAAACGAAGTATCAAAAACAAAGTTAAATCCAATCCGGCGCAAGGCTGCATTCATTATTCCCCCTATATTCTGGCCTGGTTTAAAACCAAACTCTTCGGCGAGTGAAATCGTGATAGATGGCGCATATTGGATTACAACAGTTTTTGTGGGATCGGCTAGTTTTGTCTTTATTTCGTCGATATGTGGCTTTTCTTTCAAGGCGCCTGTCGGGCAAACCATGATACACTGTCCGCAGTTAACACAGGTTGAAACATTCAATCCGTGGTTGAATGATGTGTCGATAAAGGTTTTGCTTCCGCGACCGACAAATTCAATCGCCGAAACACCTTCGATTTCCTCACAGACACGCACACACCTTCCGCACAAAATACATTTGGCCGGATCGCGTACGATACTCGCACTTGAGACATCCAGTTTGTAATTATTTTTATTGCCACTGATGCGCCTTTCACGTACATTAAGGTCTTCGGCAAGTTTTTGTAATTCACAGCTTCCGTTACGCTCACAATACAAGCAATCATCAGGGTGATTTGAAAGCAACAATTCGACAATTGTTTTACGGGATTCAATTACCCTGGCAGAGTGTGTCTGAATTTTCATTCCATCCATCACCGGTTCAGAGCAGGATGTTACCAGGTTTTTACGTCCTTCCACTTCCACCACGCACATACGGCATGCGCCGCTTGGCATCAGACCTTTCAGATGGCAAAGTGTCGGAACATTCATCCCGTGACGGTTGAGCGCATCGAGTATGGTATCGCCAGGCATGGCGGTCAGTACGTTATTATTTACTTCAATATTCAGATTCATAGTTTCTGTATTTTATATAATACAATGATTAACTGACTTTTATAGCGTCAAAATTACATGCTTCGAAACAGGCTCCACAACTGATACATTTTTCAGGAATGATAAAATGTGGTTGTTTGCGTCCACCGATGATGGCGTTTGTCGGGCATTTTTTTGCACATACCGTACAACCTGTACATTTCTCAACGATAATGGTGTAATCGCGGAGGTTTTTACAAACACCGGCACGGCATTTCTTATCGAACACATGTTCTTCATATTCTTCACGGAACCATTGTAAGGTACTGAGTACAGGGTTTGGCGCTGTTTGTCCGAGGCCGCAGAGCGAAGTGTCTTTGATCACTTTTCCCAGACTTTCAATCTGCATTACGCCTTTGAAACGGGCCAGAGGTTCGTGGGTTTCAAGGTTTTTTGGTTTAGTTGTGATGCTTTCGAGAATCTCGAGCATACGACGTGTTCCTTCACGGCAAGGGATACATTTTCCGCAACTTTCGCGCTGAATGAAATCCATAAAAAACTTGGCAACATCCACCATACAGGTATCTTCGTCCATGACAACCATACCGCCAGAGCCCATCATGGCACCAACTGCGATAAGGTTTTCATAGTCAATTTCAATATCAAGATTGGCATCCGTAACACAACCACCTGACGGGCCACCCATCTGGACTGCTTTGAACTTTTTACCGTTCACGATACCGCCGGCGATTTTAAAGATGATGTCACGAACGGTTGTCCCCATTGGGATTTCAACCAATCCGGTGGTTGCAATTTTGCCAGATAGTGCGAATACTTTGGTTCCTTTGCTTGTTTTGGTTCCCATACTGCTGAACCAATCGGCACCTTTACGAACAATGGATGGCAGATTAGATAAGGTTTCAACGTTGTTGATGATGGTTGGTTTTCCAAACAAACCACTTACGGCGGGGAAGGGCGGTCGAGGACGTGGCATTCCGCGTTTGCCTTCAATACTATGGATGAGAGCTGTTTCCTCACCGCAAACAAAAGCGCCGGCACCTTTTTTGATTACAATATCGAGATCGATTCCCGAATCGAAAATATTTTTACCAATCAGACCATAATCTTTGGCCTGTTTGATTGCAATGACAAGCCGTTCAATGGCGAGCGGATATTCGGCCCGGATATAAACATAGGCTTTGGTTGCGCCTATCGCATAAGCTGCAATGGCCATACCTTCAAGCAGTTTGTGCGGGTCGCCTTCAATTACAGCGCGATCCATAAACGCTCCCGGGTCGCCTTCATCGGCATTACAAATCAAATAACGTTGTTCAGCTTCCGTTCCGAGGGCAAATTTCCATTTCTTACCAGTCGGGAAACCGCCGCCACCGCGACCGCGCAATCCGCTTTTTTCAATGAAATCACACATTTCAAAACGACTGAATACCTTTAATGTGTTCAGATACGCTTTATAACCATCACGGGCAATATATTCTTCAATACTCACAGGATTGATCAATCCGCAGTTTTCGAGCACAATGCGGACCTGTGGTTTGAAAAAACGATGGTTTTCTATTGCAGGAACATTTTCCCAGCTTTTTTCATGTTGCTGCGATTCAAACTGACCCAGCAATGGATGATTCGGCAAATTTTCCGAAAAAACACTCTCCAGAATGCCGGCAACTTTGTCACCACTTACCTTTTCGAAAGAAATACGTTTTCTACCGGGTAATTTGATATCCATCAAAGGTTCGGAAGAACATAAACCGATACAGCCAACCGGAATAACATCAGCATCGATGCCTTTGTCTTTCAGAAAAAAGCCAACCTGTTTGATTGTCTCACCGGCACCGGCACCTAAACCGCATGTTCCGGCTCCGACATACACAATGGGTTTTGTGTTTTTGTCTTTGCGAAGTAATTGTAACTGTTCGGCAACCAAAGGTTCCATCTCGGTTTTCGCACTGTTTTTCAGTACGTTTTCGATTAAATATGTTTTGTCAGCGACCATGGTTATACCTCCCTGTTTCTGTAGGTTTCAAAAATTGATTGAATGGATTCGGTGGTAACTTTCGCATGAAATTCACCATTGATACTTATCACAGGAGCCAATCCACAGGCGCCAATACAAGCGACCACCTCCAGACTGAATATTTTGTCTTTGGTGGTCATTCCGGGCTTCACCTTGAGGTATTTTTCTATTTCTTCGAGTACAGTGGCTGAACCCAATACGTGACAAGCCGTTCCACGACAAACCATAACATGGTATTTGCCAGGTTGTGTAAAACGGAACTGGTTGTAAAATGTGGCTACACCAAAGATTTTACTTGCCGGCATTTTTAAAAATTTGCTCACCTGCACTACAGATTCTTCCGAAAGAAATCCAAGCGATTCCTGAACAGATTGCAGTATCGGGATCAAACTGTCGCGGCCTGCATTTGGATATTGTTGTAATATTTCTTCAACTTTACTTTTCATAGTAAATTAATTTAATTGTTGACTGATTGAAACTGCCAATGGATTTTCGAAAATCAGTTTGGAAATTTGACTAAGTCCCTGTTAATTAATCAGGAAACAGAAGGAGCTTTCTTAGCCAGAATGCGGTCAACTTCAGCGATGATACGAGCCCGGTCAACGGGTTTACGCACAAAACCATCAACAGGTACCCATACTGAACGTCCGTCTTCAGCTCGGTAGTCGATGCCTGAGTTTCCGGTAACGATATCACGGATCAGGATCACCTGTAATTCTTTGTAGTTGGGATCGTTACGAAACTCACGGGCCATGGCCTGCACACTTGGTTTGGTTGTCATAAGCACTTCGATGGAGGTTTCCATAAGGGTAGGAATGCCTTTTAATTCAGGATTGTCGATGAATTCGCGCGCCATCTCGAAACCTTCATACTGTGTTGTCATCATCACGTCGAGGATGGCAAGATCAGGTTTGTTACTGAGGGCCAGTTTTAAACCTTCTTTTTTATTGAAAGCAGAAAGAACTTCATAGCCTTCGAATGTGAGAATTTGCTCTAACAAGGTGATCACGTCCATGTCATCGTCCACCACCAAAATTTTACCTTTTTTCATTGCCCGAAATTTTTAGATTTATACTCTTGTGATTTTATTAACAATCAATGAGCAAAAGTACTTAGGATATTTGAATGATGTTAGGTTCATTGTTACTGTTTTCACAATGAATAAACCATGACTATCAGGAAGGTTGATACAGTAATATTACGCAAATAAAGCGTAAACAAAGGAAATAAATATTTTAACTAAATTATTATAAGCTTGTTATGCAATGCATAGGTAAGCAGACCTACGGTATTTTTACATCCGGTTTTGGCCATGAGGTTTGATTTGTGACCAACGACCGTGCGTTCACTCACAAACAAACGATTACCAATTTGTTTGCTATTCAGGCCCTCGGCCAGTAACCGGAGTACATCAAGTTCGCGTGGCGTGAAATAAATCTGATCTTCATGCTTTGTTTCACGCACTACCGCCTTTGTGAAATAATCCCAAAGCTCTTCGCTATAATACGTTTTACCAATATAAACAGCCTGTAATGCCCTGTCCAATACTTCTTTACGAATATTTTTAATTAAAAAACCTTTCACGCCTGCTTCCATCATCATGCGGATATGTTCGTCGTCGGTATAAACAGAAAGGGCAATAATTTTCAGATTAGGGAATTTTTCGAGTGCTATTCGGGTGGCTTCGGCGCCGTTCATGACAGGCATTTGAATATCCATCAAAACGAGATCCGTTTCTTCCTGTTCGAGTAATTCAAGAAATTCGGCCCCGTCAGCGGCTTCACCCACCACTTTTGCATAACCTAATTTATTGATAATCAATCGTAATCCTACACGAAATATCTCATGGTCATCCACAATGATCACACGAATTACCGGATTCATCTGTTTGTGTTTATTGATTAACAGCAAAGGTACGTATTTTGTTTGTTGGGAGAAGATTGTTTTTTGTGAGAAGTTGCAAGTTGGAAGAGGAAACCAAAAGGAAAATGTACTCATTTTTTACCATCTTTGCATTCTTGCGAAATATTCCATTATTTTGGTCATCTCAATTCAGACAAAAGACAATGAATAAAAAACTTATTATTATAATCTCCTGCATTATAGCCATACTACCTGTCATTCATCTGAATGCCCAGCAATCTGGTGAGGTAATTTCTGGCGAAATGATCATACAGCTCCATCAATCAAATGATATTCAACAACTTGAAAAATCATTCTCTCCATTTGAATTTCAAATAAAAGAAGTTCTTTCAAAAAGACTGAATATTTTTCTCGTAAATTTTAATCCGGTAAAAACCAATGCAAAAAGTTTATTATCGTCCCTGAGGGCAGCACCTCAAGTGCACAGGGCACAATACAATCACTATGTTGAACTACGTGAAAATATTGAATATCAACCCAATGATCCCGATTTTAATCAGCAGTGGGATATGCACAATACCGGTGAAAATGGCGCGGTTGCGGGTGCAGACATTGATGCGTTAAGGGCATGGGATATCACAACAGGCGGTGTTACGATTTTAGGAGACACCATTGTTGTTGCCGTGATTGATGGCGGAAGTTCGCTTGGGCATAATGACCTGAATCACTTCAAAAACAGAAATGAAATCCGTGGCAATGGCATCGATGATGACGAAAATGGATATACCGATGATTATGATGGCTGGAACGCCTATAATAACTCAGGAACGATACCAGAACACGCGCATGGCGCCCATGTTTCGGGAACCATTGGTGCGCGTGGAAACAACGAAACAGGTGTAACCGGTGTCAACTGGAATGTAAAAGTGTTACCCATCGCAGGCTCTTCAACGCTCGAATCTATTGTGATTAGGGCATATTCCTATGCATACGAGATGCGCGCGCTTTATGACGAAACGAATGGACAGAAAGGTGCGTTTATTGTCGCAACCAACTCTTCATTTGGCATCAACAACGGACAACCGGATGAATATCCCGTCTGGGAATCGATGTATGACAGTTTGGGCGCTTTGGGAATATTAAATGCCGGAGCCACGGCCAATGCAAATGTAAATGTGGATGAGGCTGGTGATATTCCAACCGCTTTTGAGACACCCTGGTTAATTACCGTTACAAATACCACAAATCAGGACAAAAAATTCAGCAGCGCAGGTTACGGGGCTAACTCTATTGATCTGGGAGCACCGGGTACACAGATTTACTCAACCACCTTAAACAATACATACGGAGTTAAAACAGGAACAAGCATGGCTTGCCCCCACGTTGCAGGTGCCATTGCAATGCTATTTGCTGCAGCTGACTCAACTTTTATGTTGGCATATCAAATTAACCCTGCAGCTAAAATACTTGAAATAAAACAATTCCTTCTTAATGGAACTGATCCTCTCACTGATCTTGAAGGCATTACAGTCAGTGGTGGCAGACTGAATCTCTACAATTCGCTGATGCTTCTGCAACAACCCATCGACCTGGAATTGACCATAGACACTTTAAATTTTGTGCTTCAGGCAGATTCTGATACAAATGAAATATTTTCAGTGAAAAATATTGGAAATGATACGATTTTGATGGAGTTGATTATTCCTGAACAGCCAACATGGATTTCTTTAAATACTGATTCAATTGTCATTGCCGCATCCGATTCCAGTTTATTTGAAGTCACTGTCAATGCTGATGGACTCACTGAAGGATTTTATCATACAAACATTCAACTTTTCGCAAACGAAATATTTTTTAAAGCTGTCACTGTTAACCTCCAAGTTTATCAACCGGAAATTGTTTTAAATACGGATAGCATTTCTATGATATTAATTGTTAATACATTGACAGATACTTCCTTACAAATTTCCAACCCAGCACCGGTTTCCAACTTCATTCGTCTTACAACCGATAGTGCAAATGATTGGCTAATGATAAATCCGGACACGGTGACCATCGCGGCAAATGAAAGCAGTATCATCAACCTTAAGTTTAACACGGGTGGGCTGGCCGTTGGAAATTATGCCGCTGAAATCAGCATTGATGCGACAGAAGGGGAAAATAAAAATGTGATTGTCTCGATGCAGGTGTATGATCCAAGCGCCATTCAGGAATCGCATAAAGCTGGAATACAGATACATTGCACACCCAATCCATTTACTGAATATACACAATTTCAAATTAGACAGGCAGGTTTTGATCCCTTTTTATTTGAGATCAGAAACAAACTGGGACAACTTGTTTTCAGCCAGGCAGTGCATCCGGTTGAACATCAATTCAATATTTCCTGGTCTGGTAATAATCAGGAAGGAAATTCCTGTGCAAATGGCACTTACTTCTATTCTGTCATCAGGCACGGGAAAGTTATTTCATCTGGTAAAATATTGAAACAGTAAAATTTGGGCTTGGTTTACTGGTAAAAATAATCTGTCTTCCTTTTTACCTTGCCAGCCAGAATTCAGGATTTACGATTTGTCTTCCCTGCCAAAGTTCGAAATGCAATTCTGTTTTAGACTCACTCTTGTCTGTATGTATTCTTCCTATTAACTCTTTGATTTTTAGTTTATCACCTCTTTTCACATACACTTCTTCAAGGTTAGAATACACTGAAAAATAGTTACCGTGCCTGACGATTACCGCATTGTTGGTTGCTGTAATGCGGTTTACACTTACTACAATTCCCTCATAAATACAACGGGCATCGCTCATTTTAGAAGTCGCGATATCGATTCCGTTATTTTTTGTCTTCACTTTTTTCAAAACAGGGTGCGGATGTTCGCCAAACTGAGCCGAAATTACACCACGTTCGGTTGGCCAGGGCAATTTTCCCTTGTTCAGGGTAAAAGAATTTGACAACGCAAGCTCTTCAGGCGTGAGTTCCATCAATTTATCCGGTCCTGGATTTTTGATTCCTTCGCGCTCGTTCGCTCTTCGCATTTCTTCGGCGATAATATCTTCAATCGCGCGCTGTAACTGCTGTGCTTCGCGCTCTTTCTGACGAATTGTCTGTCGCAGCTGGCTCTCTTTTCTGGAAAGCTGCTGCACAGATTTGTCTTTTTGCAACCGTTCAGTACTCAATGAAATCTGTTCACGTTTTTCGGAATCGAACAAGGAAATTTTTTGTGCTTTTTCAGTTTCCAGCCGATTAACCGTTTCGAGAAGCAGTTGCTGTGCCTGCTCAATACGTTTGATCTGTGTCTGGCGATATACTGCATATTGTTGCAGATATTTCAGCCGGTGATAAGCCTGGTTAAAATCCTCGGAAGCAAAAAGGAACATCAGTGTATTGTAATTACCGCGGTTACGGTAAGCAAAAAGGATCATCCTAGCATATTCTTCGCGAAGTAAAGTAAGTTCTTTGGTAACTTTATCAATCTCTTTTTCGCTTTTAACAAGTTCATTGTCGATGCGGATCAATTGTTTCTGAATGGTTGCAATAAGATTCTCACGTTTGGTTATTTGAGATTGCAAAATTTGCAACTCATTCATTGTAAGCTCCTTATTCTTGTTTGTTTCGTCGAGAAGTTGATTTGTAAAAGTAATTTCTTCTTCGATACGCCGGATATCATCTTCCAGTTCTTTCTTTTTATCCTGGGCAAACAGTTGCCAATGGGTAAACAGTAGAACCAGCAAAACAAACAGATGACGCAACGTATTATTCATCAGTTAAAATTACTTCATTTTTACGTAATTACCTGGTATTTTAAAGGGGAAAGCCTGTATGGCTCCCACCTCAATTTTTGCAAAATCAATTTGAATTGCAAGTCTTTTTTCAGATTGAAGGTCAATTTTCAAAACTGTTGGAAACAACTGACTTTCAATTGGTTTGAAACTACTATATTCGGTTTGAAGCCGCTTGTTTTCTTCACCAAATTCCTTCATGTTTACCCTTGTAATTTTATAGCTATCGGGATTCAACCAGATACTTTGCACGAGAATATTCGGTGTATCGTCTTTCTTCAGAAACTTTCTTTTTTTCAAACGATGTGTGCTTTGAAGTTTGTATTCAAGTGCATCAATCGAAGCCCTGAATGAACTGTTTTCATAACTATGCAGGTCATTACCCACGATAAGTGACTGAAGAATATCAAAATCGATTGTCGTTTGAAATATTTCACTGATAAAATCGTAATCGCCAACAAAATAGGATTTATTCAGTCGGTTTATAAACTTGATCGAGTCGGTGGTTATCATCAGGCGGGCCACTTCGATACCCAGAGCAGGTGACAAAGAGATCCATATTGCGCTATCGTACTGGATTCGTATCTGACCGCTAAACTCCGTTTTACTTTTTTTCGCATCAACGACAACGATATTACAACGCGCATTCAGCCAGTCAAACTTCACTTCACTTTCATTCAGTCTTTCAAGCAGATATGTCTCTCCTTCTTCCCGCAAAGGTTGCCGGATCACGCTACGTTTTGTCGTACAACTTTGTGAAAAGAGTGTGGTCAGCAGCAGAATACCAGTGATAAATATGAATCTGCCAATGCGAAAATCCGCGAAAGAAATGCTTACTACATTGGCAATGCAAATGGCTTGCCTATGAAGTGTTTTTCGAATTGAAAGATTTCTCAGTCGGTTTTCTTTGTCTGATTCTGCCATTTTTTTATTGTTTCTTTTTTTATAAAAACCAGATCTTATGATAATTGGGATAAGTTAAAGTTCCGTATTGATTGAATTTTAACGAATAACTTACTCATATAGCATTTTATCAGAAATTTTCTTGTCGATCAGTTTGGAAGCTTCACCGGCATCTTTTGCTTTTTGCCACCATGAAAGAGCTTCTTCCTTTCGGTTCAGTTTATAGAGAATATCACCGTAATGTTCGAAAATTGTTCCGCTTGGATTTTCGGTGCCGTTGATCGCTTTTTCTAACCAGCGTAAGGCATCTTCATAACGTCCCAATTTATAATAGACCCAGGCATAGGTATCAATATTTGAATTATTTGCCGGGTCAAGTTCAGTAGCTTTTTGAGCCATTTCGAGCGCTTTTTCCAACTGTTCGCCACGTAACGACAGATAATAGGCATAATTATTCAATACCACCGAGTTCTTGGGATTGATAATAAGTGCCTTGTCATAAGCCAAAGAAGATGCTGTGAAATTGCCTAGTTTTTGCTGTACTTCGCCGGTATAATTATAGAATTCACCTAAAAGATTATCGTTATTCACAACAAATTTGCGGCCATCCTCAAGAGATTTGAGCGCTTCAGGGTATTTCTCATTCTGATAACATCCAATACCATTGAACAGGTAAGGCAATGGCTGTACTGGAAATAAATTCAGGCAACGCCTGCTGTGGTCTTCCAGCGAAACAAAATCCTGCAGGTTAATATCTGTAAACAATAAATTCTCCCATAAAACATAATTACTGCTGTCAATCTCGATCGCCTGCAGATAATTAGCGTTGGCGCTCTCAAAATCTTTGTTGTCCATCAGCACATCTCCAAGTATCTGATAACCTTTGGGGCTGTCGGGATGCGTCTGGATCAAAACCTCAGCAATACCAATGGCTTTTTCTTTGAGATCAGGATTTACTTCGGCACCTTCGAACCAAAAAACAAGCACCTGAACCTTCATGTCAATATCCAGTTCAGGATTTGCCAGAGCGATAAGCAACTCTTCATATGCTTTTTCGATATCGCCTTCCTGCCGGTAATACTCTGATAATGAAATGTGTATATAAGGGTCGTTGGGATCGAGTTCATTTATTTTATTATACGCTTCAAGCGCTTTTAGTTTTTGACCCCGATTCATATAAATCTCAGCCAATATTGCCTGATAGCGAGGTTCAAACGGATAGGCTGCGGCTAATTTCTCGATCTCAGCGGTAGCTTTTTCAGGTTTACCAAGCGTATTGTATATCTGTTGTTTTTGCAAACTCAAGGCTTCATTCACCCCAATTTGGGTTTCAATCTGATTAAAAACTCCGATGGCTTCATCATATTTTTCGAGAAGCATTAATGCGGAAGACAATTCTCCATAATATTCAGTGTTGTCAGGATGCTGAATAAGCAACTGACGATACACATCGGAATAGGCTTCATAATCACCCATAAACTTGTAAATCTGTGCAATACGTATTTTGTACCAGGTATTATCCGGCGCCAGGGAAATAGCGTTTTTCATCATGACAAGGGCTTCGTCGATACGATTTTCGCGGGCAAAAAGTTCACTCAGTTCATACATACTCGCATGGTCATCCGTTTTTGACTCTAATGCCTGTTGAAAATAAACAATGGCTTTTGCATTATTGCCTGCCATTCGTTCTTTTAAACCCAATGCGTAAAACTGCGCATTCATTCGTTCGGGTGATATCACAGAGCCTGAAGTCTCCTGAACTTTTGTATTAGAAACCGTTTTTTTTGCACTTTGGCAACCGAATGCAATTGCAATTAGTAAGAGGAAAATAGCTATAAACCTGTGTTGATTTTTCATTATGATTTGATTTCCTTACAAAGTAATTTGGCTGTAATCACCCAGACTCAACTCATCAAAACTGCCATCGATGCTGGTAAAATTACCAATCAGGCTGTTTTCAATCAATTTATTTTCAATTTTACTGTTTTCCTGCACGACAGTATTCCTGATAATAGAGTTATAAATTACAGTTTTTGAGCCTATTGAAACAAATGGGCCAATAACCGAATTCATTACCACAGCACCAGGAGCAATAAAACAGGGTTCAATAATCAGGGCATCATCCACTTCAGCCTCCAATGAGATCATGCTTTCTTCTTCACCCAATATCTCAAGCATTCGCCGGTTGGTATCGAGTACAGCATCTTTATTCCCACAATCGAGCCATTCTGTAACTGTTTCTGTATGGAATTTTGTTCCTTTCTGCATCATATTCTGCAGTCCATCAGTGATGCCATATTCACCACCAGTTGTAATTTTTTTATCGAGAAGATATTGCAGTTCTGCGCGAAGATATTCGCCATCACGGAAATAATAGATTCCAATGATTGCTTCATCAGAAACAAAATCCTTTGGTTTTTCATAAAATCCTTCAATACTTCCGTCCTCATTCAGTTTCACAACGCCAAACTGCTCAGGATTTTCGACTTTACTCACCCAGATAATTCCTTCTTTGTCGTCCGACAATTTGAAATCAGCACGAAACAATGTATCAGCATAAGCCACAACAACTTTTCCATGTAAAGCGGGCTCGGCACACAAAATTGCATGGGCAGTACCCAGGGCTTCCAGCTGATAATATATTTTACCTGTTGCGCCAACCGATTCAGCAATAGCAATCAGCTGATCTTCAACATCCTTTCCAAACTCACCTATCACAAAAGCAATCTCATCAATTTTTTCGTCAATAACCTTGGCAATGTCTTCGATGAGTCGCTGCACAATGGGTTTTCCGGCAATGGGCAACAGAGGTTTTGGTGTTGTAAGTGTATGGGGGCGAAGGCGTTTTCCGAGGCCTGCCATTGGGACGATGATATTCATAATTTGTCTGATTATTTTCTGCTGGAAGTTAATAGCCGGTTGAACATTGTAACTTATAACTCCCTGTATTTCTATTTATTGTCAATATTTTGGTTATTTAACTTTTCACTTTACTGCCCTGTATGACCGAAACCACCGGAACCGCGCGAAGTTTGGTTCAGATCATCCACTTCGATCCATTCGGCTTTTTCGTGAGCCGAGACAATCATCTGTGCAATACGATCACCATTATTGAACGTATAGGTTGTATCAGAAAGATTCACCATAATAACTTTTATCTCACCCCGGTAATCGGCGTCAATGGTTCCGGGAGTATTCAATACTGTGATTCCGTGTTTGATAGCCAGACCACTTCTGGGTCTTACCTGTGCTTCATAACCAACCGGAAGTTCAATAAAAAGTCCGGTAGGAATTAAGGCACGCTGCAATGGCAACAAAGTTACCGGATCAGAAATAAAAGCCTTCAGATCCATACCGGCCGAAGCTATTGTTTCATATGCTGGTGAATCGTGGTCTGACTTGTTTACTATCTTAATTTTCATCTGTTTTCGGGATTGAATGACCGCAAAATTACTGAATAATTCAATAATTCATTCATAGCCAGTTATTCGGATTCAAAACGCTTATTATGAAGCCTTTAACTGATACTTACGTTCGATAAAGAATGCAACACCGATAAATGCTGCAAACAAAATGGAATTTATAGAATATCGAAGCCAGGGATTTGCAGATACCAGGGCATTGGACACGTAATAAATCATCAGTGAAACCGAAATATAAGCAGCAATTCGACCAACCTGGTATGGAATCGGATATACTTTATTGCCCCAGCTATAGGAGACGACCATCATAAAGAAATAACAGGCAAGATGTGCCCATGCCGCACCCAGATACCCTATAAAAGGAATAAGTATGATGTTCAGTATAATGGTGATTACAGCGCCACCGATTGAAACGTAAGCGGCATCGCCTGTGCGATCGGTGAGTTTATACCAGATTGAAAGATTGAAAAAGATCCCATAAAACAAGTTGGCAATCAACACAATGGGAACGATGGTGAGGCCTTCGCGATAACTTTTACCAATCAGTAATTTAAAGACATCGAGATACAATGTAACCATCAGAAAAATCATCAGTCCGAAAATGACAAAATAATTCATCACCCTGGCAAATAAGATTTTGGAATCGGCTTTGTCAGCCTGCGCAAAGAAGAAGGGCTCGGCGGCATACCTGAACATCTGAATAAAAAGTGTCATTAGAACACCAAGCTTATAATTTGCTCCATAAACACCCAACTGCATCATGGCAGTGGAAGAATCGGGAAGCAAATATTTCAGTAAAATCTTATCAATTACTTCGTTTACCATGCCTGCGATACCCACAATTAAAACCGGTAAAGCATATTTTATGATGGGTTTTAAAAAAGCAAGATCAAGTTCCCATGTGTATTTTCTCATTCTGGGAAGGAGCATGATCAAACTCAATGCGCTCGAAACCAGATTGATAATAAATACCCAAACCAATAAAGTTGATTCCGGTCCGAAAATATCAATAGCCAATTGCAATGAAAATTTTGGAAATACGGTGAGAAACATCAGGTTGAGCGAAACATTCACTACAACATTTACCAGTTTTATGATGGCAAATTTGCGCGCCATATTTTGCTTCCGAAGTAAAGCAAACGGAACTGCGGTTGCCGCATCCAGTGCAACAATCAAACCGATGAACAGCACATATTCACTGTTTCCGCTGTATTGAATCAAACCAGCCAATGCTCCGAAACTGACAGAAATTACCAGGATAAAAATGCCGGTTGTAACAATAATCAAAGAGAAAATATTATTGAATACTTTGTTTACCTCGTGTTTTTGTGCAAAGCGAAAAAAAGTGGTTTCCATGCCGTAGGTCAGTAACACCAGCAGGAAAGCCACAAAGGCATACAATTCGGTAATCTGGCCATAAACGCCTTGTTCGAAAACCCTGGTGTAGTAAGGAACGAGCAGATAATTCAGCAGCCGGGGAACGATGGTTCCCATGCCATATACCATGGTTTGACCTGCCAGACTTTTTAAGGGATTTGATGCCATAAACGCTTCAAAGATACAATAATAGAATAATCCTTAAACGGACGCTTTTTTTTAAGATCAAGTCTGGAAAACAATCGCTCTTTGAACCTGATTATAAACACAAAAATCATCCTATCTATTTTTTTTCCTTTCAGCTTTTAACTTGCTGTGGTATTCCTTCATTCTGGCTTTGTGGGCTTGTTGATTGATTTTATTTGGTAAAACAGTTTCTTTCAATCCTCCAAAAAGTGATTTCATAATGACATTCATAAATCCTTTATTCATGTCCCTGTCAATTTGAAAAACTACCGTTTTATGGGGTTCTTCAGGCTTTGCAGGATTATTGGATGGTAATACCGTATTTGCTGCAAAACTGATTACCGAATTTTTCCATATTGCCTGCTTTTTAAGTTGCATCTCAACAACCAGATCATGGTAAAGAAAAGTCATTTTACCAGAAGCTTTTGTTCGTGTTGCTTTTCCATCAAAGGTGATTGCATCCACCTTTCCACTTTTAATTTTGGCCGGACTAAATGCCTGAATCATAGTATTTAAATCACCCAGATCGAAAGACTTTACAGTCGCTTCATATTCGAATTCTGGTTGATCATAATCGAAAGTCATGTGCAAATGCACTTTTGCCGCATTTTCGATTGTGGCATCCGCCTGTATTTCAAATTCACTTTCGGGCAGCAGATTGGTAATATTTGATAATTTACCATTCAAATCATTTATTCTGACAGTGGCCTGATTTCCGTCTTCCTTAATTTCAGTGTAAACCAGGCTTGCATTTCCTGTATTCACTTCTTTAACTGTGATGGGTATTGTGATGGCGGAAAGTTGCTGTCCAAAATATTCAGGAAAACGCTTCAAATTGAGTGGTTTGGTTTTATTCTTAAAAATAGTCACATCGGCTGAATCAATATTTATCAGATCAACAAGCAAATGTTGCTTAAAAATCAGACTATCGAAATTAACCTGGTTCATTTCAATTTGATCAGCCGCTATTGAAAATATCTCCTTCTGGAACGGAAAAGTCGCTGCCACAGCTTTCATTTCAATATTTGGCTGGAAATATACATTTTTAATTTTCAATGATTTCTCTTTGTAATTCAGTCTGATTGTGTCAGCACCTGCATGGTACAAACTGTCTTTTGTGTGTGTCTCCCACCCTATTATTTCGGATCTGAAATCGTCGAATGAAAAGTGAAACGTGTCAATTGTTCTTGTGAAAGCAGCAAAATCAATGTTCAGACTGAATGCATTAACTTTTACCATTTTCAATCCGATCGTATCTGAAGTTGTTGAAAAACCAGCAAAATCGATGTTTATATGAGAAGAGTTGATTTTGCTTATACCAAATTTTTCATCCAGAAAGAGCGCTTTTAACGACACATTCAGGTCATTCATCTGGTAATGCGACCTCTTGAAACTATCAATCACTTCAATTTTTACTCCACGGAGAATAAAATTCTGCAATAAAAATGAGGTCACAAATTGCTTTTTATTCACTGATTTAGTTGTGTCAACTGCCATCGAATCAGAAAAAGGCAGCATAACAGGATGTTCACTGTTGATTGAAACATAAATATCAGGATTTGAGATTTCAATATCCTCTAACTGGAGTTTGCTTTGGGTTAATAAATCGAGTATATTTACCTTTAGAAGTTTTAATTTTCCACCTTTTAAAGCGAATGAACTGTTGATATACGGATATTTCTTCACGGGATTCGCAACAGGCTGAATACGAAGATCGCTCAGACGGATATTTCCGGAAAAAAGATTAACCGATAACTTCCCGAATGACAGTTCATAAACATCGCTCATGGCATGTTTATTATAGCTCTTATGAATCGCTTCAGCAATTAGGTTGTTCAGATTCTGATAGGTAAAAAATGAGATCGAACCTATCAAAATTACCAAAACGATCAATATGATCCTGAATCGAAAAGACCACTTCTTCACTGGTGGATTAATTTTTAGGTTCATAATTTCAGGTTTTTGATTAACCAATGTTCAAAAATAAATCATAATCAGGTTATTGCAGCAGTATTATACAAATTTAGTAGTATTTTTTCAAAATATTTTTTTGGAAAAGTGTTGAAAAACAATCATTTTTGTTCTCCTAATTACCTTAAAAATCATAACCATGCAAGAATTACAGAAACCCGTAACATACAGTAAAACTATGACAGCGGCAGCAGTAGTAGTACTCACAACAGGCATTATTTTATTATTGATTTATGCAAAATCATTATTGATGCCTTTGGTTGCTGGTGGTTTTCTGGCGATGCTTCTTGTACCAGCTGTCAATAAACTCGACTCGTTCAAAATTCCGCGAGTATTGTCAATATTCATCATTCTGCTCATTTCGATTATTGTTTTTGTTGCCATTGGATGGTTTTTAGGCGGACAAATCAGTAGTTTTTCTCAGGATTTATCTGGTGTTGAATCACAGTTTAAAACCTTTGTAAACGATATTTCGTTCTTTTTAGAAGAAAATCTTGGGATGAAAGATGCGTTAAGTTTCAGGTCGATCAATGACAAATTTTTCCTGTTTTTGAAAGAGAATGCCACAAAAATTTCATCCGCCGCATTCAGTACACTTGGTAGTCTCGGACTCCTCATTTTAGTTCCGGTTTATATATTTATGTTTTTGCTGTATCGCGACCATTTTACGGTATTTGCTGTTCGTTTGTTTAATAATCATCCACAAAATCGTGTTATTGAAGTGGTTACCGATTTAAGAAGTGTTATCCAGAAATACATCACAGGCATGGTCAAAGTGATGGCAATTCTGGCTGTTATGAACGTTATCGCACTTTCGGCTTTGGGTATTAAACATGCACTTTTCTTTGGAATCTTTGCGGCGATGATGAATGTAGTGCCTTATGTTGGTCCGATGATTGGCTCGATTTTGCCAATTTTATTCGCTTTACTCACGAAAGACAGTTTGTTTTATCCATTGGCTGTTTTTGTTGCTTTCACGGTAATTCAGTCAATTGAAGGGAATTATCTGACACCGAAAATTGTTGGTTCGAATGTGAATATCAATCCTATTGTTTCATTGGTGGCTTTGCTGATCGGAAGTTTATTGTGGGGTGTGGTAGGAATGATTCTTTTTATTCCGATGGCAGCAATTATCAAAAAACTTCTTGAGCTTACCCCTAACACGGAAGTTTATGGCTTTTTGATGGGTGAAGAAGCTCCATCAATTGCGAAACCTAAAAGAAAAATCAGACTTCCAAAGATTTTCAGTAAGTATAGCGGTTGAAATAATATCGTTTGAAATTACTTTACAATTGGCAGAAGGATGGTAAAAGTGGTGCCCTTCCCATGTCCCGATTCGAATGTAATTTTTCCTTTTGAAGCGCTGATAATATTGTGAACAATGGATAATCCAATACCCATTCCACTCGATTTCGTTGTAAATTTTGGCGTAAAAATCTTGTCTTTTTCTTCGTCTGTCATCCCGATACCATTGTCACTGATCGAAATCCGGCAGAAGTTTCTATAAAGGTCCATAGTAACCTCCACAAATCCGTCGGGTTTGTTTCCTACTGCCTGTATCGAATTCTTAATCAGATTATTAAAAGCCCGGTTCAGGTTTTTTGTATCTGCAAATACAAAAGTTTCGCCAGCTGTTTTATTGATTAGTTTAATATCTACATGTGCTTCATTTTCAAAAAGTGTCACCACATTTTGAAGCACAACAAATAAATCAATCCGTTCGGGTTTATTGACAGGCATTTTGGCGAAGTCAGAAAATGCGGAAGCAATCTCTGACAAGGTATCGATCTGTTCGATCAATGTTCGTGTGGTTCGATGCAGTTTATCAGCGACATCCGGATCATTCTCATCCCAGGCCCTTTTCAGATACTGCACACTTAAACGCATGGGTGTCAATGGGTTTTTAATTTCATGCGCCACTTGCTGTGCCATCTCGCGCCAGGCTGTTTCACGTTCAGAACGAGCCAATAAGCCTGCGCTAAGCGCAAGTTCATCGATTAGTTGGTTGTACTGGCTCACCAGTTGTCCCAATTCATCTTTGCTATCCCACTGAATTTTTTCGTTAACCTTGTCGATCCGGACAGTTTTCATTTTGTCCTGAATCATCATCAATGGTTTTGTTAATCTGCGTGACAAAACAAGTGCAAAAGCAACCGAAATCGCTGTCAAAGCAAGAAAAATGTTCATATAAGCCAGCACAAATCCTGATATTTCATCCCTCAATTCAGTTTCACGGGCGAAATAAGGTAAATTGATGTAGGCTGAAGGATTTCCATCTGCATCACGAAAAGGAATATAGGATGAATAATAGCTTCCTTTCCCTATACTTTCCTGCTGCAGATAAAACAATGAACGTTCAAAGTGCATCATCCGGAAAGCTTCCTGATTCATATTACGTGATACCAATCCATTGGCAAATATTTCAGGTCTAGACGATCCAAGTAATTTACCATCAATGGAATATAGATTTATATCCGAAAAGAAAATCAAAGAGAATTTAAGCAGCAACTGATGCAGATATTCCTGAATTTCTTCATCATCAATTCTTTCATTTTTAAGTTTTTGCTGTAACTCGATCAATATCGACTGTGTACGTTCATTTAAAAAAGCTACATTTTTTTGTGTATAAACACCACGGATATAAGCGATAGAGGTTGCGCCGATGAATGCAAATGAAAAGGTAAGCGCAGTAAAGATGAAAATCTGGAGTTTCAATCTGAAGTTAACTGCCGTGCGTAACTCACCCTCTTTCATGAAAATAAAAACATAAATCAACAAGGAACAAAGCAACAGTAAAAAGAAAAACAAAGAAAAAGGCGCGATTATTTCGGTCATATTCAATACAGGTTTACTGACGATGAGTGTTTTTTCATCATCAATAGAATATGTAAAATGCCTGAAATCAGATTTATCTGTAAACTCCTGAAGCGAAATACCGAAGTCATTTAATCTGGAAGGATATAGAAAATCTCCAAACTTATACACCAGAATTTCTCCCTTGTACTTCGCGAAGGAAAAACTTGAAAAATCGCCCGAGAACCCTTTTCTTTCGTCTACCAGAAGTTCAGGATATCCTAATCCTTCGGGGATGTATTTAAAATAAAATTCTAAAAAAATAACTGATGTATTTTCTGAACTATCTACCATTGGCACAGTGAGTTGTGCAATATAGTAGGTTCCTTGAGAATTATCCTCAATATAGAAAAGACTGGGATAATCAGTCTTTTTTCCAAATGTTTCAATGATGTTCTCAAAATACTCGTTACAATTAATCACATAGTTTTCAGGCTGAATATTCAGGTTTTCGGTTTGACCGCAAATGGTTATTTCGGTATTGTACCGTTCAAAATATCCTACCAGGTAATTTTCCTTTAAATAGTTGTAAACCAACTGATCCGTGTTTTCACTGCCCGAATCGTTCGAATTTATGATGTCTGGTAAAAGCGTATCCCGGGCAATTTTTCCGACCAGATCAGCATATAAAAACTCAAACATCGGATCCTTTTCAAGTCCAAGTTTATAAGCAGTTAACATCTGACTGGTATCTGATTTACTTTGATTGACTTTGTAAAACATCATTGTTAACATCGCAGAAAACAAAGCCATCGTCATAATAAAAAAAACAAATCTGTTCTGAATGGTTGGTTTTATTTGAAATAAGAAAAACATAAAGAAATAAAAAACCAGAAAGATCGAAGGTAAAAAACCAACTTCAATGAAATAACTTATAAGTAATTGATTCAGTATAATTTCTGAAAGAATAATGATAGATAGAATCCGTTTCGATTTTGAAATCTCATAAACCAATTTGCTTAACCGGTAAATGACAACAAAAAAAGAAATACTGAGTAGCATCAATACAAATAACAGGATATAACTTAGTAAGTTAAAACCATATAACGAATTGAATGTTAACGGTATAGATGAATGAAAAAGAATTTGTTCTACAAAATACAGGTTCAGATCAAGACAGGCAATGATGGCAAATATTAGAAATAAAATAGCTAAAATCCATAGATTACCAGACCTTTCTGATTGTATTCTTGTGTTTTTTGCAATAACTACAGCGATAAATAATCCTAACTGCACATTAAGAATCAAGTCACCTAAACTTGGAAACAGAGATCCAAAGCTAAAAAAACTGGCGTTAAAAAGATCCGATGAATACAAAACAGGAAAGGCATTAATGATTTCAGGGAAAATCCGCATTATTACCAGACCCAGAACTGCCAAAACAGTGCCAATAAAGTTACTTCTTTTAATAAATAAAACCTCTATAAATCGAATAAGCAGAATATTAATTATTGATATCCAGATAATTAAAACAAACAGCAATAAAATAAAGTACGTAATATTCGCGGGTTTATTCGTATCTTCCACGATAGAAAATATCGGTTCACCAAGGTGATTACGTATCAAAAATTCGCCATTTACCGTGGATAAAAACGTAAAACGACTTGATTCAGAGCAAAATCTATCTGAGAATTTATTTTCCAGGTAGGCATTCTGATAAGCAAAATCAGAATAAACAAGACTCAACAAATAAACATCATAATCATTTGTACGAAAAATATGTGTCTGATAATATCCATTGTTAAGCAGTAAAACAGTATCAATCGGATTATTAGAATTGGCTACCAGATCAGGTGCATCCACAAGATTACTATTCCAGAAAATAAGGGAATCATTTTTTTTTATTAATATAAGGAAACCTAATTCTTCAGGAGTTTCCTTTAACCAATTAATATTAAAAAGCTGGTTTTGTGAAAGCTTTGAAAGTAAAACTGAGATTTCTTCGGATGGCTGGTCAAAGCTTTTTTCGGTCTCCAGATAAACGCGCTCAATCTTTCCAGCTACTATTTCACCCTGACTGTTTGAAGATTGAAAATAGGATGACAGATAAAATAAGAAACCCAGCATCAAAACAAGGGTGAATAACCACTTGTTTTTCCTAATAAACTGAGCTGAATTAGAATAAATCATTCTATATTGCTGAATTACTGCTATTTATAACTTTCCCGTGTTGTGTAAAAAGGGTATGTGATTTAATGAAGGATCAACTGACTCAATACATCACATATCCATAATGACCCAACAGTGCTCTAAATTAAGCTAAATATGCTTTATTCAAAGATAGTGTAATCAATAAATAAAAAAGAAAATAATTTGGCTAAGCAATATGCCAAGGATTAAAGCAATATACTGAAATACAAATAATTATAAAATATCAAAAGTAGTAAATTATTCTATTGTATTGATTTACAGTAATTTAAATTATTTTAGGACTACATTTTAATAAAAGTATAAACCAAACTTGAATAATTGCCACTATTTCTGGCTTTAATATTAGATAAAAAACCAACAAAAAATGCTTTAACAATACCAAATGCAGATTTAAGATATTGTTCACTTAACATAGAGACATAAAACGAATCCCACTTCATAGGATAAACATTTCCTGGTTTAAAATCATTTGCAAGCATCATTTTGTTTATCACAGCTTTATTAAAATGATATAAATGTCTGGGCACATCCCATGCTGCCCATTTCTCTTTATACACTTCAGCATCGTAAGATTCATAAACTGGCAAGGCAATAACTACTTTTCCTCCCTTTTTGATAATTCGGGAAAGTTCCGAAATCTGTTTTTTAAGATCAGGGACATGTTCCAATACATGCCACATGGTAATTAAATCAAAACTTTCATCAGGAATTTTCTCACTTTGATCAGGATGAAGAATCTCGACTTTAAGTATTTCCTTTGCTAAATTACGAGCTTTACTGTCTGGTTCAATACCATGGATCTCCTTGCCTGATTTCTTACAAACATTTAAAAAATCACCCGTTCCGCAACCTATATCCAAAACTTTATTAATGACCGAACCCGTAGTCACCTGTTTAAATTTTGTCTTCAGATTTATCTCTTTCACTTTCCGGTATATAAACGGAATGATGCCAACCTGACTACTTGTATGACTATAATATTTATCCGATTGGTAATAAAGGCCTAAATTTTCAAGTTTTGGTCGTGGATTAGTAAAAACCAATCCACAAGAATTACATGAAAATAATGAAAATTCTTCCCTGGTAAGAAAATAATCATGAATTTTACTACCTTGCCTAATGTCAGGTGAATCACACCAGGGACATTTTGATAATACAATGTTTTCGATTTGTTCCACGTGAAACGATTTAGCTATCTACCTAAGAATATGGCTAATACAGAGATATCAGCCGGTGAAATACCACTAATCCGGGAGGCTTGTCCCAAAGATACTGGTTTAACTTTTGTTAGTTTTTCCCTTGCCTCATAGGAGAGGGATTTAAGACTGGAATAGTCAAATTCTGGTTTTAGATATACATCCTCTAATCTATTAATTTTGTCCGCCAGTTCTTTTTCTTTTATAATATATCCTTCATATTTAAGCAAAATTTCAGCAGCATCGACAATTTCCTTGTCAAAAACATCCATGGTGTTATATGTTTCGTTAAGAAATGGAACCATAGGCATAAGATCAGATAGCTGAACCTGGGGACGCAATAATATGGTTGCAAGTTTTTGCTTTTGGGTTATTCCGGGTGTATCTTTTGATGCCAACATTCCGTTTACAAAATCAGGCGAAATACTTTCTGTTCTTAAAAAAGAAATTAAATCGTCAATACGCTTTTGTTTTGCAAGAAACTTTTCATACCGATCGGCCGATGCAAGACCAATTTTAAAGGATCTTTCTGTCAATCGCAAATCCGCATTATCCTGTCGTAGTAAAATCCTGAACTCCGCTCTCGAAGTAAACATACGGTATGGTTCATCCACACCTTTTGTGATTAAATCATCAATAAGAACCCCAATATATGCTTCAGCCCTTCCAAGGATAAAAGGATTTTCATCATACACTTTTAAATGTGCATTGATTCCAGCCATTAAACCTTGTGCTGCTGCTTCCTCATATCCTGTTGTACCATTAATCTGTCCGGCAAAATACAAATTAGAAATGAGCTTTGTCTCAAGCGTATATTGTAATTGTTCAGGAGGAAAATAGTCATATTCTATTGCATAACCAGGACGAAATATTTTAGCATTTTCAAATCCTGAGATCTGGCGTAATGCTTTAAATTGAACATCTTCAGGTAAAGATGAACTAAAACCATTTACATAATATTCAACTGTATTCCATCCTTCAGGCTCAACGAAAAGCTGATGCGCGTCTTTATCAGAAAAGCGATTAATCTTATCTTCGATACTCGGACAATATCTGGGACCTGTACCTTCGATTCTGCCTGCAAACATTGGCGATAAATGAAACCCTGTTTTAAGTGTTTCATGAACACGTTTTGATGTATATGTAAGCCAACAACTGCGTTGTTTCAATAATACCGGTTTTTCGTAAAAAGAGAAACCTCTCACATCCTCATCGCCAGGTTGCTCAATCATTTTACTAAAATCAATTGTGCGACCATCCACCCTAACAGGTGTTCCGGTTTTCATCCTTTCTGAACGAAATCCAAGTTCAACCAATTGTTCGGTTATTCCCGTACTGGCTTTATCACCCATTCGACCACCACCAAAAGATTTTTCACCAATATGAATTTTTCCATTCAGAAATGTACCATTGGTCAAAACAACAGATTTGCACGAAATATTGAGTCCCATTGCTGTATGCACACCAACCACCCTTCTATCTTTCACTACAAGTCCGACAACCGTATCTTGCCAGAAATCGACGTTCTTTGTATTCTCTAACATTTGGCGCCACTCAGATGAAAAAACCATCCGATCATTTTGTGCCCGCGGACTCCACATGGCCGGACCTTTCGATTTATTCAGCATTCTGAACTGGATCATAGACCGATCCGATACAATGCCCGAATATCCACCTAAAGCATCAATCTCACGTACAATCTGCCCTTTTGCAATGCCACCCATCGCGGGGTTGCACGACATTTGTGCGATTGAC
Organism: uncultured Bacteroidota bacterium; assembly: GCA_903957365.1. Taxonomy (GTDB): domain Bacteria; phylum Bacteroidota; class Bacteroidia; order Bacteroidales; family F082; genus CAJBPB01. The sequence goes on along the minus strand of CAJBPB010000291.1, from coordinate 16,475 downwards.
TGAAGATTCATTGTGATCAGCAAAACTTTGCTACCAAGATTGGCAGCAGCCGCTGCAGCTTCAGAACCGGCATGACCAGCACCTACAACTATAACATCGTAATTCTCAAATATCATTTAGTATGTTTCACGTGAAACAGTTTTGTAACTTACAGGAAGACAATACTTCAAGGAAGCAAAGATAGACATTTTTCTTCTTGTGACCTCATCTCAATAATGTCAGACTCCTTCTTATCTTTAAACCCAAGCAAATGCAAAATACCATGAATAATGACTCTAAACACCTCATTTTCAATGGTTTTAGCATTGTTCTCAGCGTTTTCTCGTACTCTATCCAAACTTACAAAAAGTTCTCCTGAAACAAACTTTGGATTTTCAGAAGTATCGAAGGTAATGATATCGGTGTAAGTATTGTGATTCAGATACTTAACATTCATTTGATAAAGAAATTCATCCGAACAGAATACAAAACGCAACTCCCCTACTCTTTTATCAAAACTTTGTATAGTGGTGCTGATCCATTCTTTGGTTTGATCATTGACAAATTGCGGTATATCAATATCTTCCGAATCAAAATATATCATGGTGAACGTTATCAGTGACGCGATTTTTGTGATAATAATCGGTTAAAACCGTGGCTCGGGATACATACACCTTCTCGAAATTATTTGTAAGCAGGAATTGAAATTGAATTGTGGCTGAATCATCATCAAAATCAATCCGGTCGATAATTTGTAGCACAATATCACAGGCTTTACTAATTTCTCCCGAAAAAGCACTTTTTATCATACCAAACATTTCCTTGTCAAAAATCCAGCCGATTGTAATCCGATCTAAATTTATATCAAAGGTTACCGTTGAAATACGTGCTCCACATTCAGTAAATGTCCATTGATAAAACTGTTCTACAGCTACGTTTACACCTGAAAAATAAGAATCATTAATATAAAGGTAGCCTGATAATTCTTCGATTAATAATTCCAATTCTGAAAAATTATTTTGTGTCAAATTCAATCTTTTAATAGAAGTTCCCATCCTTATCACTTATTTATTCGCATAAAATACGTATTCGCCTTTGATTTATAATATGGACGCAATTCAACCGGTACTTTTAACAAGAGATCACTTTGCTCCTTATCAATGCGTTTGTACGTGTTTTTATCACCAAGGTTACCTTTGTTTAAACCTTTGAATTCGTTCGACTCTCTTCTTTCTTCCTGATCCCTTTCCTTTTCGGCTTTCTCTGATTCAAGCAACCTACTTAAAATATCCTGTTGTCTTTCGATCATCTCACTATTTAAACGCTTATTCACAAGGTCTTCCTCAATCTTCTCCATCTCTTTGATCGCATTTTGAAGGCCACCTTCACCCAGATTACCTTCCTTCTTAAGTTCATTCAGATAATCCTGCAACTGCTGCCGGATAGCTTCCTGCTGCGCAGCCATCTTCGCAAACTCTTCACTCGACATGCCCTGATTTGAACTTTTTCCTTTCTGGTCACCTTTTTCCTTCATTTGCTTGCCTAACGACTCCTGAAGTTGTCGCATACTTTTCAGACTTTTCCCCGACCCTTTACCTGGTTTTGGTTTTCCCTTCCCTCCTACTGAGTTTTGTTTTCCCATCTCCTCTTCCATTTCATTCAAAGCTTCGGATAACATCAGGGCCAGATTGTTCAATCCCATTATTGTATATTGATTGCTTTCCAAAACGCTTTCCCGACTTCTCTCATTCAATGCTTTTAAGGAAAACCCAAATTGCTTTTTAACATTATTCAACTCATCGAATACAAACTGCTGTATTGCAACCTGTCTTTTGGCAAGTGCTGTCAACGAATCCTCGACGACAACAAACCCATCCTTCAATCCTTTTTGTTTTACAACAATTTCGTTAAACCCAGGGTCATCATCATCAATGGAACGTGTTCGGTTTAAAAGTGTTTCCTGCTCAAGTGAAGCACGTAATACATTTTCGAGCAGATTTCTTAATTGCTGCGCATCTTCGGCCTGTTGTTCCTCCATACTCTCTTCCATTTCCATGGCAAGCTGATCAGCCATTTCTTCCATTTCTTCAGCAGCTTCCTCTTGCTTTTCTCCAGCGGTCTTTTCATTACCGTCTTTCATTTCCTCGGTCGATTCCTGCATCTTCTGGTTTATCGAGTTCTCTTTTTCCTCGGTCGGAGATAGCTGAAGCGGTTGCTCAAGTTGCTTATTTATTTTCTGTATAGTATCAAGATTGTCAGTGAGTTTTTTGAAATCCTCCAGATTTTTTTCGAGCGCATCAATTGACTCTTCTTTATTTTTATCGCCGGTCTGCAAACTATCACCGAGTTTTTTTGCTTCTTCAGCTAACGCTTTCAATTTCTGGATTAATTCGGTAAGATCCTTTTCAACTTTCAACTGATTCAGCAAGGCAAGATCACGATCAAGCATTTTCTCGACCTCCGCCGTGTTCTCTTTAAACTTATCGAGCATTTCCTTTACTTTGTCCTTATCGGTTTCCTTTAATAGCGCTTTTAATTCTTCCATCATTTTTTTCAGCTCTTCAGGGATTACCTCATCAAACAGCTTTTGAATTTCTTCCTGTTTTTTTACGAGCTGCTCGTTTTCTGATTTATTCTCACGATTAAACTCATTCACTTTATTTTGTTTCTCTTTGAGATTTTCAAAATCCAACTGTATTTTTTGTTGTTTATCAAGTAAACTCTGAAGTTGATTTTTGTCTTTCCAATCTAACTTTTCCTTCATCATAAGTGATTTCGCAAAAGTTTCATATTCCATTTTCAACAGATTGTTTTCCAATCGTAATTTTTCCAATTGATCAGCAATCAATTTTTCATCTTCTTTCACAATTGAATCGAGCTCCGAATCAGTCAGAACGGTTAATTGAAACACTTCAGATTTCCGTGATTTTGGTCCTGATATCTGATCATTATCCGAAACAATGAAATTTGCCTCTATTCTTGAATTATCTGCTATTACCAGACTATCAACAGTCCATGAGAAATAAAATTGCTGTTGTAATTCTCTTTTATCAAATGGAATTTCAATAATTCCCCCACTACTTATTTCATCCGAACTGTACACACGATATTCAAATTTCAGACCTGAAAAACCATAATCGTCGGAAATAATACCACTGAAATAGGTTTTCTTACCCATATTTTCTGTTTCAAGCGAAACATTAATTTCAGGGTAGTTATCATTGATGATTTCCACAATGACATCCATACCTTGTTTTTCGGAGTGAAACTGATTATAAGCACTTACAGTAAACTGCAGGTTTTGAAACACTTGAAAAGTATATTCAAACTGATCCTTATCAGATTCCAGACTAATTGGAACTGAATCCAGATGAATCATAATCCCCTGACAATCGCGTGTAAAGAACTCCCAATTTAGTCTAGTACCAACAGGAACACTCATAAAATTTGTCTCTTTCAATATTTCAGAATCACGTGATAGGTAAGAAGGGTAAATAACTTCAACCTGATACGATAATAACACTGGTTTAGGATTTACAATAACCTGGTATTCAACACTTTTGAACTCCTCCGATTCAACAAAAAAGGGAATATTTTCAGCAACACGAATAAAATTAAAACTGAAACTATTCGTATTATGCTTATCCATCAAATGCCGGTTTCCATTGTAAAAGACAAAAAACTTTTCCGGAATCTCTTCACCCAACACTTCCATTTCCACTTTGAAATCATCATATTGCATAACACTCCATTCCGTATTCAAAACTTTTACTGAAAATGGTAAAGGTTTCGCAAAGTGCTGATTATAATGTATAAACCTGTTCGATGGTTCCGTAAAAAATGAAGGACTGAAAATCCACATTCCCACAAAAACCAGAAACAGAATCGATATATAAGGAATAAAACGGAAATTCTCCCGCATATTTACCGCATTATCGAAATTGAAAACGGACAGTTTCATAGTTCGCTGTTCGATTGTCGCAGCCAATAGCGCATTGGTTTTCAAATCAGATTCATTTGTCCCGCCCAGTTGAAGCGTATTGAGTAAACGGTCTTCAATTTCAGGGAAATACTTACCGATAAAAACAGCAGCTTTCTCTACCGTCATTTTTTTTCGGTAATATATCAGATTCAGAACAGGTATCAAAACGAAACCTATCAGCACATAAAGCAGGAATAAGACAAAAGTATAAAACATTAACATCCGGAAAGCGGAAGACATCCAGGCAAAATATTCGATGAGATTAAGAAATAAATAGCCGGTTACAACCAGAAAAAAGGATAGGATTAATCCTTTAATCAGTTGATTCATATAGTATTTACGAATGTAGGTTTCTACCTTACCTACAAGTTTCATTATAGCTGAGGACATCAATCAGTTCGAAGCTTTTTTTTTAAAATCATTCAAAAATTGTTGAATGATTGTTACTTTAGCGCACAAATATACATAAGCATCAGCAAACAGAATTATAAACTTAGTACATAACATAATGAAAAACCTTTTTACAGCACTTTTCCTTTTGCTTTCTGTGGTAACTTTCGGACAGCAAAATAAAGCAGAAATACATGAACGATACTGTCGTCATTATCCTGAACAGGTCGCCGATCCTTCATTTGCATACCGCAACGACTGGCAGAGTGATTTTGTTCACGATTACGATGTTACCTTTTATTTTCTGGATATAGAAGTTTCAAATACCTCGATCGATGTAAGTGGCGAAGTCACAATCCATGGTAAAGTTCTGATCGAACCTTTTGAAACATTTGCTTTTGAATTACTTGCTGACCTGAGTCTCGAAAACGTTAGATTCAATGGACAGGATCAGCAAAATTGGGTAAGAGAGGGTAACAACGTAATACTTCCGGTTGAGATGATGACCATGGGACAGACTTTTGTCGCAACCATTACTTATGGAGGTACACCTCCGACCGGTGGTTTCTTTTCAGGGATAACAAACGACTATAACAGTCAGTGGGACAAAGAAGTAACCTGGACACTTTCTGAACCATTCGATGCGAAAGACTGGTGGCCATGCAAACAGGTGTTAACTGATAAAGCCGATTCCGCCTGGATTTTTCTCACAACATCCAATACCAATCTGGCAGGTTCAAATGGTTTACTTACCAATGTGACTGATATGGGTAACAACAAAGTCAGATACGAATGGAAAACTAATTATCCCATCGATTATTACTTAATCTCATTTGCTGTAGCTGATTATCAGGATTATAGTATTTATGCCAAACCAGCCGAAATGGAAGGTGATTCTATTTTGGTTCAGAATTATATTTATGACCATCCTAATTATCTCAATACCTACAAAACAGGGATTGATGCCGTGATTCCGATGATTGAACTCTTATCCGAATTGTACATTCTTTATCCCTTCAAAGAAGAAAAATACGGACATTGTATCACCGAACTTGGTGGTGGAATGGAACACCAGACGATGACCACGATCGGTGGATGGTCGTTCAATCTGGTTGCCCACGAATTGGGTCATATGTGGTTCGGCGACAATGTAACCTGTGCTACCTGGAGCGACATCTGGATCAACGAAGGATTCGCGACCTATTCAAATTATCTTTCACAGGAAAAACTGAATGGCTGGAATGCCGGACAAAATTTCATGGTTGGTACGCAAAACAATGTGATGTCCGCTACTGGTGGAAGTGTTTTTATTCCGGAAGAAGATGTAACTCCAGACGATGTCTGGAGAATTTTCAACGGGAGACTTTCCTATGACAAAGGCGCGGCAATCATTCATTTGTTACGCCATGAAATTAATAACGATACTGTTTTCTTCGATGTAATGCACACTTTTCAGGAAACATTTACTGACAGCACCGCCACAGGTCTGGATTACAAAATGGTTGCTGAACAGGTTTCAGGCCTCGATCTCGAAGATTTCTTTAACCAGTGGTACTTTGGCGAAGGCTATCCGAAATATGATATTTCATGGTATATGTTCGAAAACACGATGAATATGACTGTTACTCAATCCGTTTCTTCTACAACCCCTCTTTTCAAAATGACAATGGATTACAAACTCAATTTTGAAGATGGTACAGATACGGTTATCAGATTATATCAAAATGCCAACATCCAGAATTTTGCTGTTGAAGTTCCTAAACAGGTTGTCTCCATGTCAGTTGACCCGGATAACTGGACATTTGAAAGAGTAAACACCATAACGGTAATTATTGAAGAGACGAACAATCCAAACTATTTCGCATTTGGTCCGAATCCAGCCAATGAGGTAATTAACATTTACCTGTTAAATCCTGATGGACGTGAACGCAAAGCCCAAATCTGTGATTTGTCAGGCAGAGTATTGTCTGAGCAATCATTTACCGAAGCCAGTAAACAGGTAGATGTAAGCTGGCTGAAAGCCGGTGCCTATCTGATCAATATCTCAGATGATAAGCAGCACCTGAGTAAAAGATTCATCAAATAAAATTTCAAAAAGACTGATTAAAACAAAGGCTTCTGTGTACAGAAGCCTTTGTTGTTTCAGGGAGTTGGCCAAAGTTGTATCTTTGCACAAATTCCAGATTATGAAAAATATTCGCGTACGTTTTGCTCCAAGCCCAACCGGCCCGCTACATATCGGTGGTGTGAGAACCGCACTGTATAACTATTTGTTTGCCCGTAAAAACAATGGAACCATGATTTTACGTGTTGAAGATACGGATCAGGCACGCTTTGTTGAAGGTGCTGAAAACTATATAATCGAGTCTCTGGCATGGTGTGGCATAACGTTCGACGAAAGTGTTACTGTGGGTGGTCCGCATGCGCCATATCGCCAGAGCGAACGTAAAGAACTCTACAGGCAATACAGCGATCAGTTAATTGCCTCCGGAAACGCTTACTACGCTTTCGACACACCTGACGATCTGGAGCAAAACCGTAAGGAAGCAGAAGCCGTTAAGAAAATTTTTACTTACAATGCTGAAAGCAGAAAATACTTACGTAATAGCCTGACCTTAAGCAAACAGGAAGTCGAAAAACTTTTACAGGAAGAGGTGCCTCATGTAGTCCGGTTTCTTATTCCTGAGCATACAGAAGTGGTGATGCATGATATCATTCGTGGAAAAGTGGTTGTACAGACTGAATCACTCGACGACAAAGTCCTGTTCAAATCGGATGGTATGCCTACTTATCATCTTGCAAACATCGTTGACGACCATTTGATGGAAATAAGCCATGTCATTCGAGGCGAAGAATGGTTACCATCATTGCCGCTGCATATTTTATTGTATCAGGCATTTGGCTGGGAATCTCCCGAATTTGCACATTTGCCTTTGCTTCTGAAACCTGATGGAAATGGGAAACTAAGTAAACGCGATGGTGATCGCCTCGGATTTCCGGTTTTCCCTATCGACTGGATTGATCCGGTGAGTGGCGAGAAATACACTGGTTACAGAGAATCGGGTTATTATCCCGATGCCTTCGTAAACATGCTGGCCTTGCTGGGCTGGAATCCAGGTACTGAACAGGAGATATTCAGTATGGACGAGCTGATTGAGGCATTTTCATTGGATAGGGTAGGGAAGTCGGGTTCGAAATTCGATCCTGAAAAAACAAAATGGTTCAACCATCAATACCTTATCAAAAAATCGGATGAAGCTGTCGCAGAAGAATTTAAGCTTATTCTTAAAGCAAAAGACATTCAGATAGCTGACGATAAACTGTTGAAAATTGTATCACTGGTAAAAGAAAGAGTTCAGTTTGTAAAAGACATCTGGAACGAGACATATTTCTTTTTCGAAGCACCGCAAAGTTATGATGAACAGGTTGTTAAAAAGCGCTGGAACGCACAAAGCGCCGGACAGATGAATAGTCTGGCAAATCTGCTGGCAACGATTGAACCGTTCGAAGCACCGGTTATCGATCAGGCGATTAAAGCATGGTTAGAAGAAAACCAATTCGGTATGGGCGCAATCATGAATGCTTTAAGGTTGTTGCTTGTAGGCACAGCAAAAGGGCCACATATGGGTGATATTATGGAGATTGTTGGGAAAGAGGAAGCAATTTCACGGATTAAAAACGGAATTAAAAAGATTTAAAAATTTATTTTCCAAATCAGATATTCAATTCAATATAAAAATATGGCTCAAATCTCAATTGAAGGTATGGAGTTTCATGCGTATCATGGCTGCTTCGCTGAGGAGCAGATGATAGGTACACGTTTCATCGTTGATTTGTTTCTGGATGTTGATACATCAACCGCAGAACAATCAGATGCATTACATGACACTGTAAATTATCTCACAGTATATCAGGTTGTTAAAAAAGAGATGATGGTAAATTCGAAGTTACTTGAGCATGTTGGCAGAAGAATTTTAGATGCTGTGAAATCACATTTTCCGGCGGTGAAACACGCCACCATCAAAGTACGCAAGATGAATCCACCATTGGGAGGCAAAATGGATTTCGTAAGTGTAACACTCGAAGCATGAAAATAATTGACCCGGATATCTGCCCACGCTGCGGCGCTACGTTTCATTGCAGTAAATCAGCAAAATGCTGGTGTTACGAAGTGAGTACATCGCTTCTGGTGCTTCAGCAAATTGAAGAAAAATACAATAGTTGCTTATGTCCGAACTGTTTACGCGAATTAAACGAAAAAGTAGAACAAAAGAATTTGTGAATTAGCTGAAACAAATTATCTTTGCACTCCCAAAACACTCAGGGTTTCGTGGCCGAGTGGTTAGGCAGCGGTCTGCAAAACCGTGTACAGCGGTTCGAATCCGCTCGAAACCTCAAAACATTTCAATTAAAAGTGTGAGCAATCACACTTTTTTTGTTTCTAAAACCTGAAACACCTGTAAACCTTATAACTAAAGTTATGCTATTAAAAGCCATCAAAGCTTCCATCTTAGCCGGCAAAGCCATTCTCGAAGTCTATCAAACCAATTTTGATGTTGATTTCAAGGAAGATAAAAGTCCGCTCACACTTGCCGACCGCCGTGCCGATGATATCATCAGGGAAGCAATGAAATCGACTGATCTGCCCGTCATAAGCGAGGAAGGGGAGATGATTGACCACGAAATCAGGCAACACTGGAAACAATACTGGCTGGTCGATCCTCTCGATGGCACAAAGGAATTTGTAAATCGTAATGGTGAATTTACTGTCAACATTGCGCTTATCGAGAACAATATCCCTGTCATTGGCATAATTTATGCACCAACCATCGATTTGCTTTATTTCTGTAACAGGAGGGAAGCGTTCAAAATTGAAAAGGCAGAGAAACAATTGATTGATTGTGAATCAATTGATAATCTTATCAAGAAATCGACAAAATTACCTCTTCAGGATAAGCATACTGGATTCACATTGGTATCAAGCAGATCGCACCAACACCCCGAAACTAAAAATTTTATCGCGAATCTTCAATCACAATATAACGAAATCAATTTCATTTCGAAAGGCAGTTCATTAAAACTGTGCATGATTGCCGAAGGTGTGGCCGATTGCTATCCGCGATTTGGTCCAACCTCGGAATGGGACACCGCTGCCGGACATGCCATCGTTAACAAGGCCGGTGGTAAATTGTTGCTTGCCGGAAACCCATCCGTGGAATTATCTTATAACAAAATAAACCTGCTTAATCCTTCTTTCATTGCCTATCGCAAAGGATTTTAACCATTTGATTTAAAGATATTTGTAATCCATAGTGAAAGCATTTTCATCGAAATTTTCGTCAACATAAGCGTTTTTTTGCGTTATTTGCACAAAAATTACCATCGTGGCCGAACAACTGAATAATTATTCCATCAATAACCTCCGCGAGCTGGAGGCTGAAGCCATTCATATCATCCGTGAAGTTGCCTCCGAGTTTGAAAAACCTGTCATGCTTTACTCAATTGGCAAGGACTCAAGTGTAATGGTCCGGCTGGCCGAAAAAGCATTTTATCCCGGTAAGGTTCCTTTTCCACTCATGCACATCGATAGCAAATGGAAGTTCCAGGAAATGATCGGGTTTCGTGAAAAATATACCAGAGAGAACAACTGGGACTTGATTGTAGAGCACAATATCGAAGGTTTTGAAGCTGGAATCGGACCATTCACCCATGGTAGCAAAGTGCATACCGATGTGATGAAAACTCAGGCACTGCTTCAGGCACTGGATAAACATCGTTTTGATGCAGCTTTCGGGGGTGCGCGCCGCGACGAAGAAAAATCACGGGCAAAGGAACGGATCTTCAGTTTCCGTGACAAGTTTCATCAATGGGATCCAAAAAACCAACGTCCTGAATTATGGGATATCTACAATACCCGCGTTCACAAAGGTGAATCCATCCGTGTTTTCCCCATCAGTAACTGGACAGAACTCGATATCTGGCAATATATTCGTCTCGAAAAAATACCGATTGTACCGCTTTATTATGCCAAAGAAAGACCGATTGTTGAAGTTGATGGTAACCTCATCATGGTGGATGACAACCGCATGCCCGCCGATATGATTGCAAAAGCGCAGATGCGGATGGTAAGATTCAGAACACTAGGCTGTTATCCGCTCACCGGAGCCATCGAATCAGAGGCTGATACAATTGAAAAAATTGTGGAGGAGATGATGACAGTTACCAAAAGTGAACGTACCACCCGTGTGATCGATTTTGACCAGGAGGGTAGCATGGAACAGAAAAAAAGAGAAGGCTATTTTTGAGTGCAAAGTGAACTAAAGTGCGGAGTGAACTAAAGTTACAATGATACTTCTGAAACAATATTGAACCTGAAACATTAAATATGAACACAAATCTCGATATAAACCATTTTCTCGATCAGGATCAACGGAAAGACTTACTCCGTTTACTTACAGCCGGATCGGTTGATGACGGCAAATCAACCCTGATCGGACGCTTGTTATTCGATAGTAAAAAGATTTACGAAGACCAGCTTTCCGCCCTTGAACGCGACAGCAAACGCATGGGCCATGCCGGCGAGGCCATCGACTATGCCTTGCTTCTGGATGGTTTAAAAGCTGAACGCGAACAAGGGATCACCATTGATGTGGCCTATCGTTATTTTTCGACAAGCAAAAGAAAATTCATTATCGCCGATACGCCCGGCCACGAACAATATACACGCAATATGGTCACCGGCGCCAGCACAGCAAACCTGGCCATCATCCTGATTGATGCACGTAAGGGTGTGATTACCCAGACCAAACGCCACACTTTTCTTGTTTCATTACTCGGTATAAAACACGTGGTTGTCGCGGTGAATAAAATGGACCTGATGGAATACAGCGAAACCGTATTCGACCAGATATGTGCCGACTATAAGTTATTTACCACCACACTTTCAATCCCTGATATCACTTTCATTCCACTATCGGCACTGAAAGGCGAAAACGTTGTCGAAAACTCTGACAATATGCCCTGGTATCATGGTAAATGTCTGTTGGAGTTTCTGGAAACCGTACACGTTGTTTCTGACCGGAACTTTGAGGATCTGCGGTTCCCTATTCAATATGTCCTGCGGCCAAGCCTTGATTTCAGAGGATTCTCAGGCAAAATCGCTTCAGGAATCGTACGAAAGGGTGATGAACTGATGGTATTACCTTCGCGCAAGAAATCAGTCGTAACCGAAATTATCACAGCCGATGGCACTGCTGAATATGCTTTTCCACCACAAGCAGTTACACTGACACTGAAAGATGAAATTGATATTTCACGTGGTGATATGCTTGTTCACCCTGATAATCAGCCACGGTTTGAGCGTCAGTTTGAGGCCATGCTCGTGTGGATGGACGAAAAGAAAATGGATCCCAACACCCAGTTTTTTATCAAACACAGTGCAAACACTTCCCGTGCCCGCATCGACTCAATAAAATACAGGGTGGATGTAAACACCTTGCAACAATCTGATTGTAAAGCATTTTCGTTGAATGAAATTGGCCGGGTCGTCATCACAACGAACAAACCTTTGTTTTTTGATCCTTATCACAAAAACCACAGTACCGGCGCTTTTATCCTGATCGATCCCATCACGCACAACACTTCAGCGGTTGGTATGATCATCGACAAACTGAACACCAACGACATCCCTTCACGCATCACCGATCCCGAAACACGCAGGATGATCGACAGCGGACAGAGCCTGATCGGACACGAAGAGTTGGAAAAAAGATACCAGCAAAAAGGTGTAACCATTTGGATTACAGGACTACATGGAAGTGGTAAAAACGTACTCGCGTACAATCTCGAACGACGATTGTTCGACAGCGGCGCCACGGTTGTGTTACTTGAGGGTAGTACTGTAAGAGCCGGATTATCCCGCGAACTTGATTATTCACCTGCTGACCGTGCCGAACATCTGCGGCGTGTGGCCCATGTTTGCAAAATGCTGAACGATCAGGGAATAATCGTTGTGGCGTCTTTCATTTCGCCAACAGAATCTATCCGTCAGCAAATAAGTGAAATTATTGGAAATGAACGATTCCATCTGGTTTTGATGAGCGCCGGAATACACTTTTGCCGTAACAACAAACCTGAATTATATCTCAAGGTGGAGAAAGGGGAATTGCGTCATCTTCCGGGTTTGGATGAAGTGTATGAGATTCCCGAATCGCCTCAGCTTACCTTCGATGCCTCCAGAAAAGAATCTGATGTGGAAATAATCATGGCATATCTGGAAGAAAAAAAGATTTTACTCAGATAAAATAATTTCCAGGAGCAATCATCCGCACTATGCAGGAAATATTTGTGCATGCGCAATACACTTTGGTAAAGCGGGTTTTTGGAGGGTTTACTATTTTGTATAAAGTGCAAAACTGATTTTCAATAGGCATACTCTGAAAGAGAAAAGGATAAAATCAGCCGCGTAAGCATATGATTTTGGCTGGCCCATATGATAATCAAAGGCATCCCTGAGACATACTTTTTTATCAAGGTTTCAAATTTTCTGAATTATTTTAATCACTCAATATGAACGTTTTACTTGACAAAAAACAAGTATTTTCCTATTTTTATGGCGAACCTAAAACAAGAAGCCATGAAAATAAAATCAATTATTCTGTTATTTTTTCTTTGGGTTTCTCTGAATGGATTTACCCAGGTTACTGAGGGATTAAAAGCCTATTATGCGTTTGCCGGAAGCACGATCGATTCGAGTGGTAATGGATATGATGCCACACTTGCAGGAAACGCAACCACACAAGGCACACTTTTTATCCCATACGATGTAATCTCCTATATGTCGTTACCGAACAATGTAATGAATCAATTGCAGGACTTTAGTGTTGCATTGTGGGTAAGGTTTAACCAGTTTCATACCGGAAGCGGCAGTCATTACAATACCATGTTGTCAGGCGAAAACAACACGAAATCCGGTGGTGATAACTTCGGAATATATTACCAGAAATACATCTCCGGTCCCGGAGGAGAATGGCAGATGTATTTGCAGGACGACTACTATCTCACAAACACCGATTCAATCCTGCTTTCACAATGGTATTTTGTGGTGTATGTGCGGGAAGGTTCCAATGCCATGCTTTATAAAAACGGCACACTCAGAGCAACTGCTACCAACGTGTATTCAATACCTTTGCTGATTGAACCGAATGGACTTATCGCAGGACAGGAGCAGGATGCGGTTGGCTCCGATTTCAACATCAATCAATGTCTGGATGGAAATATTGGTAAATTACGTATCTATGACAGAGCGCTCAACCTCACTGAAATTGGCATCCTGTATAATAATCAGGTCGGAATGATTGATATTGTCTCTGATCAGCTGAGTATTTATCCAAATCCGACCAAAGGGAATTTAACCATTTCAGGACTGGCAAATTCCGTTAATCCAACCCTTGAGATTTATAATACGAACGGCGCTCTCATCAGATCAGCCATACTGGATGGTGTTTTCAGTTCCAGAATTTCATTTGAACTTACCGGCATTGAAAACGGTTTATATTACACACGTATTCGGTCGGGAGATAAAATTTATACGATGAAATTCCTTCTGACGCGGTAAATGGTTTGCTGAAATCAAAATTTTTCTGGTTTAATGAAGTCTTTTCATTTCCTTTAAAATGCTGTTTATGTGATTGAATGTTGCAAATCCAACTGAAAATCACAAGGTTTGTAAATCTATCCTGACTTTTCACAATTCTAAATGCTGTGACCTGCTTTCTCAATGAACTTTATGGTGCTGACTCAGACTTTAGGATGAATCAATGTCCCTAAATATTACAGCTTTCAGGATACGGTAATTCCTTATAACTAATTTCCTATTTTTGCAAAAAATTCAATTACCATGACAAAAGGACCCATTTCGCAGTTTGTATTGCACCATTACCGCCACTTCAATGCCGCTGCGCTTGTCGATGCTGCCAAAGCCTACGAAACACATCTTCTCGAAGGTGGAAAAATGATGATTACCCTTGCCGGAGCGATGAGTACCGCAGAATTGGGTATTTCTCTGGCCGAAATGATCCGCAACGATAAGGTGCAGATTATTACCTGCACAGGCGCCAACCTCGAAGAAGATCTGATGAATCTGGTAGCCCACTCTCACTACAAACGGGTGCCTAACTACCGCGATCTGAGTCCGAAAGACGAATGGGATTTGCTGGAAGATGGTTATAATCGTGTGACCGATACCTGTATTCCTGAAGAAGAAGCTTTCCGTCGTTTACAAAAACATATTTACGAACTCTGGAAAGATGCCGATAACAAAGGCGAACGTTATTTTCCACATGAGTTTATGTATAAAATGATCAATTCGGGTGTGTTGGAACAATATTACGAAATTGACCCGAAACACTCATGGATGCTGGCTGCTGCTGAAAAAAACCTGCCTATCATCGTACCAGGCTGGGAAGATTCGACCATGGGTAATATTTTTGCTTCCTACTGCATCAAAAACCAGTTGAGATCGACCACGATGAAAAGTGGAATTGATTATATGATTTGGTTATCAGATTGGTACCGCCATAACTCAGGTGGGAGAGGGATTGGTTTCTTCCAGATCGGCGGAGGTATCGCAGGTGATTTCCCCATTTGTGTGGTTCCGATGATGTACCAGGATCTGGAATGGACCGATGTTCCATTCTGGGCATATTTCTGCCAGATTTCCGATTCTACCACAAGCTATGGATCATACTCAGGTGCCGTTCCAAACGAAAAAATTACCTGGGGTAAACTCGATATCCACACACCAAAATTCATCGTCGAATCGGATGCTACCATTGTAGCTCCTTTGATGTTTGCTTATATTTTGGGCTGGTAAAAAAAGTGCGGAGTGAACTAAAGTGAGCTAAAGTGAGCTAAAGTTGTGTGATTTAAGCGATGAATCCTACGAAGTGCTGCTTTTCAAATACTGATTTCATATCAAAGGATCATAAAAACTCAACCTGCAGATAGCTTGATGTTAGCGCTTGGTAATTATTGACTTTAAATAATTTCCTGGAGTCATTATTCCAAGAGAGCTGTTTTTAAAATCTTTGACGTTTCTCGTGATAATTAAATCAATTTGTCCATTTAATTCTGCCGAATAGTTCTGTAATGCGTCTTCGAAATCCCTAAAACCAGAGTTCAGCGCTTTCAGGATTACATCTTTATCGGTTGTAAGTACTTCTGTAATCGTTACTAATTGTGTTAGTTTTTCGATAACTTTCTCATGAGTAGAAGTTTGCCTTAAAAGATAGTATACATTGCTTATTATCACTGATGTGATGAATCCTTTAATCTCTCTGGATTCACAAAGTGATAAAACTTTTGCAGCATCGTCAGAAAATGGTTCTCTGTCAAAAAAGAAGTCTAAAATTACGTCTGTATCAATAAGAACTCTTTTCATTTGCTAAAGATATTTCTCTGTAAGTCTTTTGGAAAGTTCTTTTTTGTAGTCCATATTTTTGGGAGCCTTAAATGTACCTTTTAATGATTTTACAATCGGGGTCAGTTCAATACTTTCAATAGTATCTTCTTTTGTTATTGCTTTTAGGTAGTTCTCAACAATGTTCGATAAGCTACGACCTTTAAGATCGGCATATTTCTTTGCCCTTTCGATAATTGTTTGCTCAATGGTCAATGTCAATTTTGTATTCATGGCACAATACTTTGTTAAATAAATTCATACGTGCAAATATACAAAAAAAGACACGATACGTGCAAATATATTTTATATAACACGTGTCACTTTTACATGTCGATATGGTGCTGCGGCTGTTCTCTATTTTTTTCCTCTTCTTCTTAAACGATATTCTGTTTCATAATTAAGATTGTAAAGAATAAGGGAGTCTTT
Organism: uncultured Bacteroidota bacterium; assembly: GCA_903957365.1. GTDB lineage: Bacteria > Bacteroidota > Bacteroidia > Bacteroidales > F082 > CAJBPB01. Next base: position 237 of record CAJBPB010000291.1, on the reverse strand, counting down.
AGTCAGTTTTCTAATTAATAATTTCTCAACACATTCTTTATTATCAGTCAAAAATATTGTATCGTGGTTAAGTTTAAGCTTTACCCAATTATCTGAGTCTGGATAATAAACAGAGTCTGTGTAAATAGCAAAATAAGCATTTTCAGATAGTAAGAGTGTAAATTCTGCGGTTGACATATAAGTATGTTTAACATTTAATGTGTAAAGTTAAACATAAATATGATTTTAACGAGATAT
>CAJBPB010000290.1 GCA_903957365.1 uncultured Bacteroidota bacterium | reverse complement strand
ATAACAAAGAAGCCGGAATGTAAAGACAAAACTGATTAATATGTCATTTCGTTCACAGCATCACGATCCTCCACTAAACCTTGTTCAGCATCCGTTTCATAAACCCGGGTTTGGTTTCAACCTTCTCATCGGTATAGTAACCATATCCGTAACCATATCCGTAGCCATATCCGTAACCGTAGCCATAACCGTAGCCATATCCGTAACCGTAGCCATAGCCATAGCCACCGCCCATGCGGATATCATTCACCAGAATACTCATCGGGATGTTACGGTCTTCAATGTCTTTGATGATCGATTCGAAGATTTTCTTGTGGGTGTAGTTCTGACGTACGATGAAGAGGTTGACATCGGTATGTTTCATGAGCAGGAAGGCATCTGTCACCAGGCCGATAGGAGGCGTATCGATGATGATATAATCATATCGTTCACGAAGATCCTCGAAGAGCTGGGTGCATTTTGCCGAAGCGATCAACTCGGCAGGATTAGGCGGGATCTTACCGGCCATGATCAGATCGAGGTTAGGAATTTTACCGGAAGGCTGGATGATCTGATCGAGAGTATGTTCATTTTTCAGGTAGGTACTCAAACCGGTGGTGTTCGATGCACCGAAATCCTGGTAGATTTTAGGTTTACGAAGGTCGAATCCGAGCAGCACGGTTTTCTTACCATACATGGCATAGATACTGGCCAGGTTAATCGAAACGAAAGTCTTACCGGCACTCACCATATCGGCTGTTACCATTATGACGCATTTCTCTTTACCCTGCACCAGGAACTCAATATTGGTACGCACAGAACGGAATGACTCGGAGATAGACGATTTGGGTGATTCGGCAACCACCAGCTGCGTGTCTTTGTTGTTGTGCATGATCTGGCCTACGATAGGCAGACGGGTTGCTTTTTCGATGTCTTTGCGGTCAACGATTTTATCGTTCAGATAGTCGCGGCCAAAAATATACGCCAGCGGGATCAATAAACCCAGCAGGAGCGCGATGGTGTAATTGAGACTCTTCTTTGGGAAAACGGTTGAACTTAATGAAGCCTCTGCCTTGTCAACCACTTCATTGTCGGGCATATTGCTTGCCTTGGTGATCTGTGCCTCGGCCCTTTTCTGCATCAGGAAGTTATAGATGGTATTGCTGAGTTCGAATTTACGTTTGTAACCGATAAGCAGACGCTGTGTGCTTGGCAGTTTGTTCAGTTCTTTGCCCATCACGGCAATTCTGCCATTCAGGTCGCGGATAGCCTCATCAGAGTTCTTGATGATATTGCTGATGTTCTCGATCAGGGCCTTTTTGGTGTTGTTTATCTGCGAATCGATACTCACAACCAGGGGATGCTTGTCGGTGGACGAAAGCAGCTGTTCGGTCTTTTTACCGGCGAGGTTCACCAGTTCTTCCACCAGACGGTTCAGCAGCGGATCTTCGATGCCCATGGCACTCGGTGCGATCATCTGCTCAGGATGCTCAAGGTTATTGACCAGATAGTTCTTCAGACTCCGGTAGTATTTCGATTTCACCACCAGCTCGGCTTTCTGGTTGTCAAGTTCTTTCATATATTCAAACACCTGCTGCGACTGCATATCAAGGTCCATAAGGTCGTTGCTTGTCTGAAAATCCTGCAGGTCAATCTCGGCCCTGCTCAGCGAATCCTGTATATCAATCAGCTGTGAGTCGATAAACTCGATGGTGTTCTCAGCGATCATATTCTTTTTTTCCAGTCCGCTCTGCAGATAGGTATCGATGAGCCGGTTCAGAAAATCAGCTGATTTCTCCTTGATCGGGCCCCTCAGCGAGATATCTACAATAGACGCTTCACGGTTGATGGGTTCTATTTTGAAACCACGCATTACTTTAAGTGACGATTCGTAATCAGAAAGCACAAACAGCATCCGGCTTTTCAGGTGTACTTCAGGATTGTATTTTTCGTTCAGTACGATCCTGAAACGGTTGTAACCATTGTCGATCCATTCACCAAAACGGTAAGCGCCTTCCCATTTCAGCCTGTCAACCTTCGAGCCCTCAATTATATTGGCAGTTCTGAAATTGTATTTGCTGACGTTTTCCCCTTCGGCATCCAGACTGAAGCGCTCATTATCGATGATACTCAGGTTATAGGGGAGTGAAACGGATTGCGGCACTGCAAAATCGACCTCCACCTCAAAAGGTGCGGTCTTGTACATCTCACTTCTGATGAAACTCTCCTCGATAAAATAACTTACTTCGTTGTTCATCTGACGCACCACACGCTGGCTCAGCGAATAGGACATGAGCACACCGATCTCATTCTGCAGATTCTGCTGCGCGTTGAGACCGATACCACCAAGCAGGGCAGTGGCATCCAGCCCTCCTTTTTTATCACTTTTTATCATTACTGAAGCCTTCACCTCATACACCGATTTGGTGTATTTGTTGAACATGAATGCCACCAGCAGGGCAATGAATATGGAGATGGCAAAAAGATACCAGAAGCGTGCAAATTTAAAAAAGAGTGCTTTCAGGTCGATGGTTTCTTCCTGTTGATAGGGTTGTAAATTTTCCACAATAGATCGGTTTTACTGTATGTAACTTAACATAAGGATAAGGGTCGACAAGGCGCTGAACACGATGGCATAAGGAAATTCAGCAAAAGTAAACTGCTTTCCTTTCAATGGTTGTATGTACAGGATGTCGTTGGGCTTCAGGTAATAGAAATCGGAGCTAAGGATGTCTTTGGCAGCAAGATCAACCACAAAAGTCTCAGAGCCGGTCTTGGACTGCCTGACGATGGTGACTTCGTTGCGGTTGGCAAAAGCGCCCAGATCACCTGCCATCGATATTGCCTCAAGGATATTAATTTCTGTTTTGTAAACTTTATACTGACCAGGGCTGTTCACTTCACCCAGCACGGTAAGGTTAAAATTCACCAGTTTCACAATCAATACGGTTTCCTTGATATACTGGTCAAGAATTTCCTGCAGACGGGCTTTCACATCTTCGACTGAAAGGTTCTGGATGTATATCTGTCCGGCCAATGGAAATTCAATCGTTCCCTGTTCACTCACGGTGTAGCTGTTCAGGTAGATTGCCGCATCGGTAGTATAACTGTTTGCTGAATTGTCAGTGTTGAACATCATGGCTGTCTTTTCATCCAGACTGACTACCCGTATATACAGGTTGTCGCCGGGCTGTATCTTATAGGATATAGAGCGGTCGTTACTGTATTGATTTACGGTATCATTCTTCACCGCGTTCTGCAGGATCAGAAGCTTCTTATGTGGTATGCAGGAGATCATTAATGTGCCTGCAAAAACTGCGAGGACGATCGTTTTGAGAATCGTTTTTAATCTTTTCATGTATCAATGGTTGTTCAAATGCAATGAATTGAGGGAGCAATAGCTGGCAAAAATAAGTTTTTTTTTTATGCAAGACAGTTTTTATGCAGAAAGTCTATAAATAGTGTCTTTCTGGTTACTGGTAACTGGTAACTGGTTACTAGTTACTGGTTAGTGGTTTCACGGTTCATCTAATAGAATCTGTTGATACAGACCTGAGTTTAGTCTGGAAAGTTCGGTTTCGGGGCATAGGAAGTCCTGAAAATGTAAGTTTACTTTACTTATGTTTCGCACTCAGGACTTAACAGAGTCTGCTGAAAAACAGTTAACCCCATGAATATCAACCACTAAATTTAGATTTAACTGTGATTAATTGCAAGCAATTTTATCAATCACCTTGAAAAAGCTTGCATGTCCTATGTACTTATGGCAAAAATAACTTTTTACTTCAATTCTTTTTTTAACCGCAGAGAACGCCATGAAGATGCAAAGGCCGCGAAGATATCATCCACATTGATGACAATGCTCATGTGTCAACCTCTGGCGTTCTTTGCGCCTCCATTGCGACCATTGCGGTTAAGCTTTTTTGGTTGTATATCAATTATTTAACAAAGGAAAACAGGTAACAGATGGTTTAAGCAAGCATACGTTCACACCTATCTCTCATCCTGCTACTGGCTTTGACAAGCCTCTTGAAAAAATTTCAGGTTTCAAGGGTTTCTTTTTAGCTGTACCACAAAAGGCACTAAGAAGACACAAAGCGATGCTGTGAACTTGCCGAACTGTTACTCAAAGGCTAAACAGGGTCTGCTGAAAAACAGTTAACCCCATGAATATCAACCACTAAATTTGGATTTAACTGTGATTAATTGCAAGCAATTTTATCAATCACCTTGAAAAAGTTTGCATGCCCTATGTACTTATGGCAAAAATAACTTTTTACTTCAATTCTTTTTTTAACCGCAGAGAACGCCATGAAGATGCAAAGGCCGCGAAGATATCATCCACTTTGAAAACAATTATCATGTCAAACTCTGGCGTTCTTTGCGCCTCCATTGCGACCTTTGCGGTTAAGCTTTTTGGTTGTATATCAATTATTTAACAAAGGAAAACAGGTAACAGATGGTTTAAGCAAGCATACGTTCACACCT
>CAJBPB010000289.1 GCA_903957365.1 uncultured Bacteroidota bacterium | reverse complement strand
GGGCCCGGAAATGATTGGGCGAATTCTATTTCACCAGTTATTTTATTCATCTTTACATGTCGAACATTCGTAGTTGGGCTATCCATAATCCAATGAATAAATTTCTCTTCTAGAAAAGCTCCTGTAGCTCGATAAGTCTGCGTGCCATCCCCGAAATATCTTATATCCTCAAAATCAAGGCTTGCAGAAATTATCCAGCACTTACCATTTTCATCGCCGGAAAATATCCACAAGCGCTCCGATAACTTATCCCATCTGCAACTATGAATATGGTCGACCATTGATGCCGAAAATTTAAATAATATCTCCCATGTTAACCCGCCATCCCTTGTTCGATATATATTTTTTCCCTCCTCATTAGAGCCTCCATATTCACCAAAAACAAAAGTGAGCTCATCAATAGTGGCTATACAATTTTGCATGAGATTGCGGCAAGATTTAAGTGTCATTTTATGACGGAGGCCAAAATTTTCAGACCAGTGATAAATTGAACCCTGCCAAAATACAATATAACCGCTAGCACTCACCACTATATTTAACTTATCAAGACGTAAAATTCTACGAAAAATTCTAATGCTTGAGAGCATGCGCTTAAAGCGCGTAATTGGGAGGGTAATTTTATGATTACGAGCGCCAACCATAAATATTAAATTTCGTTTACTGAAAATTTGCAACTCATCCGTATTAAGATGTACCCTCTCGAATCGTTCAATGCTTTTTAAATATAAGTTGGAGGATAACTTTAAATTTTCTTTATAATTACTGCGACCAGCCCACCATCCTCTGGATTTATTCAATATAAAAAAAACTTTTTCAGAAAAATTTCTTAAAAACGTCAAAAACCGATAGGGCGTTGCTGTAATCTTATTGTAGTGAATAGTTTCCGGCGAAAATTTAAGCTTATAATTTCTAACGCCAATCATGTCAAAAGAGTGATATCCTAGCTCAATAAAGTATTTGATTGCATACCAAATCATAGATTCATTGGGTCGGTAATGCTGGTATTTTGAGTAGCTAGCACCAGCCCAATAATAAAAAATACCATTCCCGCCAAAAAAAATTGAAGATGCAATAATCTTATTATCAGAGCTAATTGCATTAAGGCATAAAAAGTCAATTGCGCCCCCTCTCAGAGTAGCTAGCAAGCTTGAAACCCTTAGCTTTGAATAAGTTGGGATCATTCCTTGGCGAAGGAATACCTCATTCAGTTGATCGTAGAAAATGTCGACAAATTTCTCATCCGGCTCAGCTATTGATATAGATCCTCCCTTTAACTGAAATTGTCGTAGATATGTTCTACAGTCACCTTTAAATTTTGATAACAATCCTTCCTCACCAATCCTCAAATCAAGATATATCGAAGCCACATTGGAGACGGTGAAATCCAAGCAAGATAACAATCTCTCTTCTGATGGTGCATTAATTATTTCAATATAGAGCGGTTTATAGCTTCTGAATAAAAATTTAATTAAGCAAGTTACTAAATCTTCCGATATTGGAATGCTTCCAAAGATCCCCATATAGGGAGTTCCCCAGCCACGAAATGGTGACCCAAGAATTGGTATGCCAAATTTTTTAAATAAAATACCAGCAAAGAAGCTTACGCGCAAGGAATCATCTGTTATTTTGACCCCTATAAACTTTCCACCAGCATTATTTTCAACAAAATCAATCCAAGGCTGGCGGCAAAACATATTTCCTTGTGGGCAATAACTGGAAGAGCTGTTGAATTCATCCGAAGAAGATAATTCCTCAAAAGTAAATATCATTTCGAATAAGTCCTACTGGCATTTTCAATGTCCGTATAGAACTCCCTTACCCGACCTAGGCAAGAATAATATTCCGATTCATTTAATATTAATTGGGAATTACTTAGCCTAAAGTCGCCATCTTTGCTTGCAAAAGCTTTTGTAAGAGCCAATTCGAGAGATTTTGTTGAGGCGGGATTAAATAAAAATCCATTTACACCATCGGTAATATGTTCGCGGATAGACTCCAAATCACTCATTACAGGAATCATTCCGCACGCCATGGCCTCTAACATACTGCATGGTACGCCATCAGAAATCATTGGCGAAACAAAAACAGTAGTATTGCGCATAATATCAGCCAGTTCAGTCAAGCTGACAAAGTCAATTATTTTTAATCGATTTAACTTGATCCCACTCCGCCTAGCCAGTTGAAGAAAATCTTCATGAGTTGGAAGTGGGGCTAAGATAGTTATATATGACTCAATCCCAGCGCTCAATTCTATATTAGCTATTGCACTAAAAAGCGTGTCTACTCGAGTTAACTGATTAATCCCCCTGCAATAAAAAATTGTTTTAGTTTTAACGAGGGGGGTTGGCGGAAAAAAAACACTTACATCGACACCACCATTACCCGGAAAAATGCTTTTAGATGAATTTTTTTTTAACCCAAATAGCTCCGCAAGCCGCTGGTCTCGACGACAGTCAGATATAAAATAGCGAGTTTTTTTGATAG
>CAJBPB010000288.1 GCA_903957365.1 uncultured Bacteroidota bacterium | reverse complement strand
GGGAGATTTAGGTTTGCTGGCTTCTGCAGCCTTCAATTTCTGTCGGATTGAGTCCAGCTGTTTTAAGAGCTGTTCCGTGTTCAGGGTATCAGATGTAGGTAGAATTGTAAATAAATTTCTGACTGAACATTTCACTAAATACGTCGATTACGATTTTACGGCTAATCTGGAAGATGAACTTGATGCTGTTTCACGCGGTGAAAAAGATTGGATTCCATTGATGCACGAGTTTTGGAAACCATTTCATTCAACTATCCAAGAAAAAGAAGCCAGTGTCCAACGTAAAGATGTTACCCAAGAAGCGATTGATGAAAAGTGTCCAGAATGCAGCAGCCCATTATCAATTCGTTTGGGAAGAAATGGTCGATTTATTGGTTGCACCAATTACCCTGAATGTTCCTACACTCGAAACTTGAATGATGACGCGAGCTCTACTGATGAACCTGAAGTCATTGAAGGCCGAAGCTGTCCGGAATGCGATTCGCCATTAGTATTTAAAACGGGCCGCTATGGTAAATTTATAGGCTGTAGTTCCTATCCAAAATGCCGTCACATTGAACCATTAGAAAAACCTGCAGATACTGGTGTCGAATGCCCACAATGTAAAAAAGGCACCATACTTAAACGAAAATCACGTAACGGCAAAATATTTTACTCCTGCTCAGGCTACCCTAAATGCGATTATGCACTTTGGAATAATCCAATTAAAGAAAGCTGTCCTCAGTGCACCTGGCCAATTTTAACAGTTAAAGAAACCAAAAGGCGAGGTGTCGAAAAAGTCTGCCCCCAAAAAGACTGCAACTACGCCACACCTTATGAAGGTGATCCTAACGATGTACAAGGGCCTAAAGATAAGGCTAACTAACTGTTTTAATCCTTAATCAAACGAATTGATAACAAAACATAACTCGCCTATCCTAAAAACCTTACTATCTAGATACTAAAAAGTATCGTCCCTTAAAGAGTATTCAAGGTTACAATGGAATCATGGATACTCAACTTGCACCTTATTCAACACTAACACCAGACATTATCTTACGAGCCATTGATAATATTGGTTTAGTAACTGATGGTAGACTTCTTGCGCTTAATAGTTACGAAAATCGAGTTTACCAAATTGGTATTGAAAACTCAGCACCTGTTGTAACGAAATTCTATAGACCCAACCGTTGGACAACCCCGGCCATTATTGAAGAACATTATTTTATTGAAGAATTGGCTAGTAACGAAATACCTGTTGTTCCTCCCTTACGATGTAAAGAAAACAAAACACTACATGAATTCGATGGCTTTCGATTCTCTGTATTTCCTAAACAAGGAGGGCGTGTACCAGACATTGAAGGTCGTGAAAAACTAGAATGGATGGGGCGTTTTATTGGTCGAATTCATGCCGTAGGCGCATTAAAGCCCTTCAAATCAAGACCTACTCTTAACATTCTCAACTTTGGCGATGAACCCAGTAATTATTTGTTAAAGCATGATTTCATACCAGCAGAACTACTCAATGCCTATCAGACTATCATTACTCTCGCACTTGCTGCAGTAACACGCTGCTTTGAACGAGCAGGTATTATAAAAACACTAAGACTCCATGGTGACTGTTATCCAGGAAATATTCTATGGACCGATGACGGCCCCCATTTTGTTGATTTTGATG
>CAJBPB010000287.1 GCA_903957365.1 uncultured Bacteroidota bacterium | reverse complement strand
ATGCGAATACAAAAAAATATTATCATACATAAATTAAACTATAAAATCCTGTTTTTCAATTATTTAATTTTAAATCCAAAACAGTTACGAATAGTATTATTTAGAATGAATATTTATTATCATTGTTATTTTAATAACAATAGTAAATACTTCCAATAATAAGGTCAACCTCAAACTAACTGGTGGTTAATAAAGGATTCGTTTTGCGAATAAAGATATGTGGAGACATATATTCCAGCTAACCAGGAAACTGAGCCTATTAACAACCCCCGAATAATTGATTTAAGAAACCAGATGGGATATAAAAAAATCAGCCAGCAAAGTAGTTGCCGGCTGATTGACCTTTTGATTAATAAAGTTCTTTATGACATTCGGCACAAAGTTTTGTTTTCCACTTATCCTTTATGTTGACAGGATGCTCAAATTCAAGGTATTCTTTGTCATTTGAATATTCCATTGCACTCGGAGCACCTTGCTCTTTAATATGATGACAAAGGTTACAATCACGGGAAATCACTTTTTCATCCTGATTTTTAAAAGAATCATTATGGCAACGATAACATCCATTATTTTCAATATGACCAAGATAATTAGGATATTTATTCCAGGTTACTTTCATAAATGGAAATACATTCTTTGAATAACCATCTTTTATTGCTGCGATTGCCTGATCGATTTTATCCTTATCACTTTCAAGAAGTTCAGGGTACATGAGATCATAGTAACTGTAGATTCCATTTTCAATTGCACGGAACGCACTGTCTTTGTCAGGGTATTCATTTTTAAGAATATCCATTGCTGCAATCTTAATATCAGGCAAATCTTTCGAAATGTTACCAGCCGTCATAGCATTATCAAAAAAGTGCTGTGGAGATTTATAGTTGTGTGATGGTCTGTTATGACAATCCAGACAATCCATTGTCCTGAACTCAAGTTTTGCCACCTCTGATTCGGCAACAGGGAACTGTTCATCCTGATAAATTTTTACATTTCCTGTTTTCAGATTGGTATATTTCACATACACAATAGTATCGCGTTTAATACTCGTTGAAGCATACTCAATTTTAACATCTTTGTTTATATGCCAGTGAATACCATGTTCCAATCCCATACCACGGAAGGCCGGACCCGTTTTCATTACCATCGTAATATCCCATTCTGAATTTTCTTCGTCAGCAATATAATGCTTGTGAGATACGTACTTCCGGTCGTAGAACTTTTCAGGCCAGTGGCATTTTTCACAGGTTTCCTGCGCTGGCCGCAAGTTGTGCAGGGGTGTTGGAATCGGTTGCGGATATGCTTTTGCTAAAACAGAATAAACCTGATACAGGCCTGAAAGTTTCGACTTTACATACCAGCCTGCTCCTGAACCCACATGACACTCTACACAATTTACCCTTTCGTGCGCCGAACCCTGGTAAGCTGTATATTCAGGCTCCATCACATCATGACAAAGGGTGCCGCAAAACTCATTCGATTCGGTATAATGGAAAGCCTGATAACTGCCCAGGGCCGACAATACAACAAAAACTGCAAGTCCGGCAACAATCATGAAAACAAGGGTGCGCTGCTTAGGATCGTTGAAATCAACGATTGGAAACTTTACCTCATCTGGCTCTGGTTTCGATTTTGCTTTTCTCACCCTTACCATCTTTCCAATCAGTATCATAGCAATTCCTGAAAACATGAAAACCGGCAGTATAATAAAAGTAAACAAACCTGAGTAATTATCGCCCAGACCAAATACTGTGGAAATGAGGAACAAGATAATGATCAGGAAAAGCGAAAATGCGGCAATTGCACCACCAATAAAGGTAGTCCAGCTATAGTAATGTTTGGGTAGTTTCATGATTTAGTTCTTTAAGTTAAAATTAGTCCTT
>CAJBPB010000286.1 GCA_903957365.1 uncultured Bacteroidota bacterium | reverse complement strand
TTTCCTGGTCTGCTTTTTCAACCGAAATTTCAGGCATTATTTTGCCACTGATGATAAATAATCCTGCATCAATATCACCTGTAATGTAAGCGTCAATTTCCGAAAATATCTGTTTCTTTTTCACCAATGCTTTATGAAGTACGGATGATTGTCCTGATCCAAGTATATCAGATATCAAATCGGTAGTTACATAGCGTTGATCCAGCCGTTTGCATGTGTGCCATGCTTTATAAATCGAGTTGGCCGGAACTTTTCGTTTGACAGTCAGGCTTCTAGATTCAGTTTGTTCAGGTTCTGCCGGTAAACTGCGGTTATTCTGCGGACCCGAAGGAATAGGACCAAACCATTTCTCGGCAAGTTCTCTTATTTCATCAGTATGTACATTACCCGCTATACTTAAAATCGCGTTATTTGGGTTATAATATTTTGAATAGAAGGTTTTTACATCGTCCAAAGTGGCGTCAGCAATATGTTGGGTCGTTTTTCCAATGGTATTCCATTGATAGGGATGTACCTTGTAAGCCAATGGCTTCAATAAAAGCCAGACATCCCCGTATGGTTGGTTCAAATAGCTTTGGTTAAACTCTTCAATGACAACCTGGCGTTGCACTTCCAGACTTTTTTCAGAAAACCCCAGGTCAAGCATCCGATCTGATTCGAGCCAGAATGCAGTTTCAATATTGTTTTTTGGTAGTGTCAGATAATAATTGGTAAAATCGCAATTGGTGAAAGCATTGTTCTCACCCCCTGCTTTCTGCAAAGGTTCGTCATAACTTGGGATATTAACCGAACCGCCAAACATCAGATGTTCAAACAGGTGCGCGAAACCGGTTTTATCCGGATTTTCATCACGTGCACCAATGTCATATAAAATATTCATGGCAACCAAAGGTGTGGTCGGATCATGATGCACAATTACGCGTAGTCCGTTTGATAAGGTGAATTTGTCAAAATTTATCATTGAAAAATGGATTGAATGAAATGATCAAGAAGCAAGATGGAATTTCTGATGGCAAATGTCGCTATTTTTCGATTACAAGCATGAGAAGGGTTTCTGATCAGTAAAAATGAGGTTCATCGTTGGTTATTTGGGTATTGAAAATTGACTTCGATTGTGCTATTTTTATAAAAAATTTGCAGACAACAAAATTCAATGAAATTGCTCAATTTCAGTAACAGTTTGTCTTTCAAATCATTTACTGAGTCCTTCCTGACGAGGATGATTCTGATTTTTTGTGTAATTCCTGTATTCGTTTTATCACAAACAGATGATATCAACCAGCCTCTTAAAACAGTTGGGTTATCTATTGACCAGATCAAATCGGATATGCATGCCGGATTGGAGTATCTAAGGCTATCGCAGCAAAAATTTACAGATGGAACCAAATATTATAAAGGAGAATGGCCCATCTATATTTGTTTGAGGAAGCCTTTTAAATTGCAGGGCAGATCCAGATTTTATGATTCAAATTCGTTTGGGGTAATCCCGATTCACAATAGTTTGTCAGAGATTTATCTGCAATATACTGAATATGATTCAATTGTCACTATGCTCGAAAAATCAATGAGGCATATCCGTACCTTTATGACAGACAGTTCACAAACCTTTGGCTTCTGGCAATCATTACCTCCCGGAAAAAAACTTTCCAGACATGTGAAACAGGAAAGGCAGGTTTTGATCAAACGACCCAATCATTTCCCTTTACGGACAAAGTTTACCAATAATTTTGTAAATGTTTTTGATGATTCAGACGATCAGGCACTTGCATTTCAATCCATGCTTCATTACAATCAGGTAATGGAACTGGCAGGTTTACCTGATCAAATCATGGAAATTCCTGATTCTATTCCATTGTTTTTTGAAAAATATCGTGATATCAACAGAAGCAATATCTTGTTTTACAATCTGAAAAACGGAACTGGTTTCAATACAGGTGCTTTTTTAACATGGTTTGGAAACGAATATGCTTTTAAAAATCCAAAAGGGATGCTGTATTATCTTAATAATTTGTTTTGGTATTTACCTATAAGTTGCTTACATACAGATGATTATTTGCCGCATATACCATTTGCGACCAATGATGTTGATGTAGTTGTTAATGCTAATATTCTCACTGCGCTGGCAGATTTCAATTTGCTTGATTCAACGGAGGGTGTTACCGAGGCTTTTGAACTTATAGATAAAAAAATCATCGAAGAAGATTTTCAAAAGGCAAGCATGTATTATCCCAACAGATACCAGTTGCATTATGCTGTTTCGCGGATTTTTGAAGCCAGCCATGGTGAATATCCGGGTGAATCTTCCAAATGGCTGATTGCTGATTTGAAATCCACACAGAATGAGGATGGTAGCTGGACTTGCAAAAGGAAAAGCCGTGAGGACGATAATATTCAATCGACTGTTAACGCGTTGCTGGCTTTGTTGAACTTTGATGATTATGAGAAAAACAATACAATTGAGAATATTCACAAAGCGGTTGTGTTTCTTCATCAAAAGGCTACCCGGAAAGACTCTTTAATCTACTGGAAAGGTGGCGTATTTTTCTGCGGTGGAATGCATATCCGGTATGTAGTATCATGGAAATCGGACGCTTATACAACCGCTTTGGTTTTGGAGGCATTTGCGAAATACAGAACAATTCTTGAACAAAAAAGCAATATAATATTGCCTTTAACTGATTTTATTCAAAATTGATATATTAAAATAGCTACCTTTGAAAAATCTTTAAGTTTAGAATAACGTATTAAAAATCAATATTATATGAAAAGAGACGAAAGAATTTTCGAATTAATTAAACTGGAGAAAGAACGTCAGATGCATGGAATCGAACTCATTGCATCCGAAAATTTTGTTAGTGATCAGGTGTTAGAGTCGATGGGTTCGGTATTGACAAATAAATATGCCGAAGGTTATCCTGAAAAAAGATATTATGGTGGATGCGAAATCGTTGACCAGACCGAACAAATCGCGATTGACCGTGCCAACGAACTCTTCGATGCAGAATACGCGAATGTGCAACCCCATTCAGGAGCGCAGGCAAATATGGCAGTTCTTTTGACCTGTCTGAAGCCGGGAGATACTTTTATGGGCCTCGATTTGTCGCATGGAGGACACCTTTCACACGGATCACCAGTTAATTCATCCGGTATATTATATCGTCCGATTGCTTATGGCGTGAGTGAAAAAACCGGCCTTGTTGATTATGACAAGATGGAAGAACTGGCCATGAAAGAAAAACCAAAACTGATTATTGCAGGCGCTTCTGCTTACTCACGTGATTGGGACTATGAACGTATGCGTGATATCGCTGATGAGATTGGCGCCATTCTGATGGCTGATATTTCACATCCTGCCGGATTGATTGCGCGTGGTTTGCTGAACGATCCGATTGGATTTTGTCATATCGTTACTACTACCACCCATAAAACTTTACGCGGACCGCGTGGTGGACTTATTCTGATGGGCGAGGATTTTGAAAATCCCTGGGGACTTGCAACACCCAAAGGTGAAGTGAAGATGATGTCAACATTATTGAATTCTGCTGTTTTTCCCGGGATTCAGGGCGGACCACTCGAACATGTGATTGCAAGTAAAGCTGTGGCTTTTGGTGAAGCATTGACAGATGAATATTTTGAATATATACTTCAGGTACAAAAAAATGCTGCTGTTATGGCAAAAGCATTTACGGACCGTGGTTACCATGTAATTTCTGATGGTACTGACAATCATTTGATGCTGATTGATTTACGGTCTAAATTTCCTGATCTTACTGGTAAGGTTGTTGAAAATATTTTAGTGAAAGCCGATATTACTATCAATAAGAATATGGTTCCGTTTGATAGCCGTTCTCCATTCCAGACTTCAGGATTGCGCGTTGGAACGCCAGCGATAACTACACGCGGTATGAAGGAAAACCACATGGAACCTATTGTGGATCTGATAGATGAGGTGATTTCAAATTGCACGAATGAAGCTGTTGTTGGTCAGGTGAAAGTAAAAGTTAATAAACTTATGAGTGATTTTCCTCTTTTTGCCTGGTAAAATAAATATGATATTCTTTGAAATCCCGGTTGTACTCTCAGCCGGGTTTTTTTTTGCACTTTTTGTACCCAACTTTTTTTATTAGCACACAGGTAATCAGGAGAAATTTTAAAATTTGAACCATTTAATAATAATTACGTAACATTCAGTAGATTAAGTTGAATTAATTTTGTTTTTTAATGGAATATGTATAGCTTTGGTATGATTCATTCACAATGAAAAAAGAAATCAGTGTAGTAAAACAAAGTAATGTTATTAATCCGTTGGCTAAATTAAAGGTGAAAATATGAAAACACTATATATTGTCCGACACGGTAAAGCGATGCTGCGTGCGACAGACCAGGGTGGAGATTTTGATCGTCAGTTGATTGAAAAAGGGATTGTCAGGTCTATAAAATTGGCAGATCATTTAAAGAAAATTGAAGAAAATGTTGATTTGATTATTGCCAGTCCTGCTAACAGGGCAATCGAAACAGCCAGAATAATTGCATCAGGTCTGAATTTCCCTTTTGGATCAATACAAATTGAAAAAGGTCTGTATTCTGAAAATGAATCATTTATATTCGATTTGTTATCGCAGACATCTGATGATTTTTCGAAATTAATGATTGTTGGCCATAATCCGACATTGACAAATTTTTTGAATTATTTTCTTGAAACACCCATCGATTGGCTCAAGACTTCATCGATCGCCTGTCTTCAGTTTGATACTGATGAATGGACCGAAATTACCAGGGTTGAAGTCCGGTTGATGTATATTTATCCACGCAAATAGGCAGTAAGTACTGAGATGCATAATTCGAATAATCAATTGATATCAAAAAAATAAAAATAGAGCCTTGGAAACAAAAAACATGATTAACCGTGAAATAAGCTGGCTCCATTTTAATGATCGGGTGTTGCAGGAAGCGAAAGATGAATCAAATCCCTTGCTTGAGCGGTTGAGGTTTATCGGGATTTATTCAAACAACCGTGATGAGTTTTTCAGGGTCAGGGTTGCGTCATTGAAGAGACTTAAAGAACTTCATGAAAAACATACCTATAAATCTGATGAAGATAATCCATCTAAAATACTGAAGCAGATCAGGAAAATGATTTCAGACCAGGAGACAGGTTATGTTGAGGTTTTTAACATTATCAAAGAGAAGTTAAAAGATGAAGGCATTACTTTTATAAATAATAAGCAACTAACTGAAAGTCAGGGAAAAATAATTGAGGATTATTTTATCGAACACGTTCATTCCCATCTTTTTCCGATCATGGTGAACAGCCTGACTGATGTGCAGAATATCCGTGACAATTCAATTTATCTGATGGTTCATCTGAAAAGTTCGGATAGTACCATTAAGGAGAATTTTTCACTAGTCAAAGTTCCAACCTACAGATTATCAAGATTTTATATTTTTAACCTGGGAGATAATCATTATAATGTTTTGTTTCTGGATGATATCATCAGGTATAACCTCGATAAGGTTTTTAGTCCGTTTGGTTATGATAGTTTTGATTCGTATTCGATAAAATTTACCAGGGATGCAGAGTTGGATATGGACACGGATATTTCGAGAAGTTTTACTGAAATCATGTCTGAGAGTTTAAAACAAAGAAAAAAAGGAACTCCGGTCCGGTTTATTTATGATAAGAAAATGCCCGAAGTTGTGCTTAACAAACTGTTGGATAAATTTAAATTCTCTAAATCAGATATGTTGATTGCCGGAAGCAGTTATCAGAATTTTAAAGATTTTATTTCATTCCCTAAAATTGGTAGTCCGCATTTGTGGGATATTCATCAGCCACCGATGACACATCCTGCCTTACCAGCGAATAAAAGTATTTTCAGTATTATCCGGCAAAAGGATGTTTTATTGCATTTTCCTTATCATTCTTTTACACATATAATCGATCTTCTGAGAGAAGCATCACTAGATCCGAAAGTGCGTTCAATTAAAATGACCTTGTATCGTGCAGCGCGTGATTCAAGTGTGGTGAATGCGTTGGTAAATGCTGCCCGCAACGGGAAGGATGTTACTGTATTTCTGGAGCTTCAGGCACGGTTTGATGAAGAAGCGAATATACATTGGGCTGAGAAGCTATCTGAAGAAGGTGTTCAGGTGCTCAAAATGATTCCAGGGTTTAAAGTACATTGCAAACTGATTTCAATCCGTCGCAAAGAAGATAAAAAGGATGTGTACTTTTCGAATATCAGTACTGGAAACTACAACGAATCTACAGCAACAATTTATGCTGACAATAGTTTACTTACAGCAGATCAGGAAATTGGTATTGAAGTTGAACGTGTTTTTCAACAGCTAAAGAATCCTTACACACCTTTAATTTTCAAGAAACTGACAATTTCTCCTTTTGGAGTGCGTAATTTATTCATTCGTTTGATCAACAATGAAATGAATTATAGGAAAGCGGGAAAAAATGCATGGATGATTTTGAAATTTAATAGTCTGACTGATGAAAAACTGGTCAAAAAATTATATCGTGCAAGTCAGACTGGTGTGAAAATACAGATTATCTGTCGTGGAATATGCGTACTTGTTCCGGGGATTAAAGGACTAAGTGAAAATATTGAAGTAATCAGTATCGTGGATAAATATCTGGAGCATAGCCGTACATTTGAATTTGCAAACAATGGAAAACCTTTGTTTTTTATTTCCTCAGCTGATTGGATGAACCGCAATCTCGATCATCGATACGAAGTTGTATGTCCGGTTATTGATCCTGTTCTTCAAAAAGAGTTACATGAAGTATTGCAAATTCAATTATCCGACAATTTAAAAGCCCGTATGGTAAACTGTGGAAAAAACAATATTTATAAAAAAACAGATACGTCAGAACTACAGATTCGGTCACAACCCGCTATTTATGAATATTTTAAGATAAAGCACTAATTGTTTTATTTTGAAATTCAACGGAATTCCTGTTATTCTTCCAGAAGTGAATTGTTGTCGTATCAGAGTCATAAAGAGATAAATCGTAAATTCGCGGCAAACTTAATTCATGATCACACTCGAAGAAGCCTTTACCATCGTTACTTCTGATTTGCCACGCACTGGTATTGAAGTGATTGATTTTCGCATGGCGACCGGTCGCGTATTGGCTGAGGATATTTTCAGTGATATGGATATGCCACCATTTGATAAATCAGCTGTGGATGGCTATGCTTGTCGCCGGTCCGATAT
Source organism: uncultured Bacteroidota bacterium (assembly GCA_903957365.1). Lineage (GTDB taxonomy): Bacteria > Bacteroidota > Bacteroidia > Bacteroidales > F082 > CAJBPB01. Next base: position 70,437 of record CAJBPB010000286.1, on the reverse strand, counting down.
TGGCAGCACAATGCGATTACTGGAAGTAATTGCTGCCGGAAAGTTACCAACCAGAAGAATTGAGCCAGGAACCTGTTCCAAGATTATGACCGGCGCCATGCTTCCTGAAAATGCTGACTGTGTGGTGATGGTCGAACAAACCAGCGAGAATGATTCAATGGTTACGGTTACTGACCAGAAAACCAAAAATAATATTGCCTACTGTGCCGAAGATCTGAAAAAGGGTGCTTTGGTAATTTCAGAAGAAACCCTGCTGCAACCGCAACATATCGCTGTTCTGGCTTCGGTTGGCGCTGTGAAGCCAAAGGTATTCAAGAAAGTAAAGATTTGTGTTTTTTCGACAGGAGATGAGCTGGTTGAACCCGATGAGGTTCCTGAAACCAGTAAAATACGAAACAGTAATGGAAGCCAGCTGGTGAGCCAGGCAGTCAGAATGGGTGCGGAGGTTGAATATGGAGGTATTGTTCCGGATAATGAAGATATAACCAGAGAAAAATTAGTTGAGGCGTTTCAGATTCATGATGTGATCATTCTCTCAGGAGGCATTTCGATGGGTGATTTTGATTATATTCCTAAGATATTGAATGAGTTGCAGGTAAACACTCTAATTCGTTCTATTGCAGTGCAACCGGGCAAACCAACGGTTTTTGCCCGTTCCGGGAATAAATTTGTATTTGCCCTTCCTGGTAATCCGGTATCATCCTTTAATATTTTTGAAATTCTTGCAAAGCCATTTATTTATCGTTTGATGGGTCATCATTGGCAGCCGCTGATACTGCGATTACCAATTTCGGAAACTTTCATTAGAAAAGGTACCGCAAGACTTGGATTTGTTCCGGCGACCATTAAGCCTGATGGAAGTGTTAAAGCATTGATATATAATGGATCAGCACATATTAACGCCCTTGTCACTGCCAATGCGCTGATCAGTATTCCATTGGGTATCGCGTCTGTAACAAAAGGAGAACTGGTCGATGTTAGACTCATTTAACAGAAACATAAATTATCTGCGGATCTCAGTTACAGATCGTTGCAATCTGCGGTGTAACTATTGTATGCCCGAATGTGGTGTTCCGATAATGGCACATGATAAAATTCTGACTTTTGAAGAGATTGTTGAAGTGGTCAGGTTTGGAGCCGCAAACGGAATAACAAAAGTCAGGATTACCGGAGGAGAACCATTGGTAAGAAGGGGAATTGTACAATTGGTTGGTCAAATCGCAACCATTACTGAAATCAAAGATATCGGGATGACGACCAATGGCATTCTGTTAAATCAGTTTGCAAAGGATCTGGCGGCTGCCGGTCTCAATCGTGTAAATATAAGTCTGGATACCATCGATCCTGATCGTTTTCATGAAATCACACGACTTGGAAACATTGAAGATGTTTTTAAAGGAATAGATGCAGCCAGAGAAGCCGGTTTGTTTCCGATAAAAATAAACTGTGTTGTCCGGAAAAATTCGCAGGAACCGGATGCATTGGGTGTAAAAACTTTTGGTGAAAAAAACGGTTTACAGGTACGTTTTATCAAGGAGATGAATCTGCAGACTGGTCAGTTTTCGGTAGTTGAAGGTGGGGATGGCGGACATTGTGCCAGCTGTAACCGGATCAGGCTTACCGCAAATGGCGACCTGAAACCCTGTTTGTTCACCGATTTGAGTTATAATGTGCGTGAAATGGGTGTTGAAAAAGCATATCTGGCAGCCATTGGAAACAAACCATCCTGCGGGTCGATCAATCAATCGAATCAGTTTAGTAATATCGGGGGATAACGGGGAGATGAATAATTCTTCTCATATCCATTTTGTATTGGCTCAGACTTATCTTATTTCAATTGTTTCTTGCATATTCGAAACAATTTGAGGCTTTATTTTCTCCCTCAGCAAGCTATTTAGTGGATTTGAAAAATACCGGGCCACCAAATCACCCAGCACGCCCGAGGCAATCAGGATTGAAATGTAGAGTGCCCATACCCATTCGCCCGAAAGTTCCAATGATTTAAATACATTAACGAACAAAAGGACAATGAACATATGGGTTAAATATACTTCATAACTGTTACGACCCAGATACCGGAATGCTGCACTAAACTTCGACGAAATTTGTTTACCTTCCACAAAACGTTTTTGCATCCCGATTAATACCAATGCAGTCCCAATAGCCAGCACAGTTACGTTTAGACCGGTTTCAATCAAATAAAGTTGATTGGCTGCACGGCGAAATATAAGAATCAGTATGATTAACCCCCAGCCAATGAAAGACATACTGTTTAAAACATGCCTTTTTATTGTGATTCTTTTTGTCACAAGTGCAGCAATACAACCCAATGCAATAGCATCCATATAGGCAAAGTTATTGTGGTCGCCCAATTCATTTTCCGAAAACCATACGATGCGGGCAAAGGGTCCAATAATCAGAAAAACGGACAATAAAGCAACAAAATGCCATTCTTTGCGGCAAATAATACAAAATACGGGAAAGAAAAGATAGAATATTTCCTCGAGGGAAAGCGTCCAAAGGACATCCCATGATCCGGGCAGATAGCCCACTTTCATTTCCAGCCAGTTTATGTGAAAGGTAAGCGCCGCAAATAGCGCCCGTGCAAGCGATGTTTTCGCCGGATTGATGACGAAATCAGCAATATCCGACAAGTGGAGTACCGATAAAACAATGAGCAAAACAACCAAAAGTGGCATAATACGTGCAAACCGCATGGTGTAAAAACCCCGAAGACTTACCCCTGACAATGTTGCCCATTTATTAAGTGAGGTGGTCGTGATCAGAAAACCTGATACGACAAAAAATATACAAACGCCGTAATATCCACTCCAAAACAGGAAACTATATATCATTTTTGGCAATATGCTTCCAATGTAGGTGACTGAAAATGGAATACGGATGTTAATATGAAGTAAAATGACTGCGATTACTGAAATCCCCCGAAGGATGTCGATGCCACTGTTTCGCTTATTGATCAGTCGTTCCTGCATATTTTTGTTGTCAATTCAACCCTGAATTTTATGTTAAACTTTGGATGGTGTAATTATATTGTGCAAATTATTTTGTAGGCTGAAAATACTAAATTGTTGGGTTGTGATGAAAGACTAAACTAATTGTTACAAAGTTATTTGTTTTGTGATAAGTATAGGACATTGGCTGAAGAGAATATTGGAAAATGTAGGTTTAGCAAGGGTTTGAATCTAAACAAATCCGTGGATTTGGTTTGCAGTATTCATTACGTATTTTTAACACCGCTTCATGGTCGCATAAGCACCTAAAACATATCTTTGTAATTAGAATTTTCACTATTCACTATTCACTCAATAAAAATGCTGACACATATCGATTCAGAAGGAAAAGCCGTCATGGTTGACGTAAGTTCGAAACCTCCGCTGGTGCGGGTTGCCAGGGCGATTGGTTTTATCCGTTTACAAGCCGAAACGATCAGGCTGATAGAAGAGAACCTAATCAAAAAGGGAGATGTGCTCACTGTCGCCGAAATTGCCGGAATTCAGGCTGCCAAACAAACATCACAATTGATTCCGCTTTGTCATCCCTTGCAACTAAGCAGTGTTTCGGTGAAAACAAGTCTGGTTCACGAAGGTGTTGAGGTGGTTTCTGAAGTGAAATGTATAGGGGCGACCGGTGTCGAAATGGAAGCCCTGACAGCGGTGCAGCTTGCACTTCTGACTGTGTATGATATGTGTAAAGCTGTTGATAAGCAAATGGAAATCAGTGGTGTACGGTTGGTCAGTAAAACAAAAACAGAAATTGCGTAACTGACGGTCAATGTATGAAAAAGATATCGCTGGTACTTTTTTTTCTGGTTTTAGTTTGCTCAGTTTCTGCTCAGGTAAACACCCGGCATTTCGTTCTTGCCGGACGAATTGACCTTTCTGAAGATAGATTTGTGGATGCTATCCGCAATTTTAATACCGCTATTTATAGTCAGCCCGATCATTTTGAGGCTTATTTTTTGCGTGGCGTCGCAAAATTCAGCCTGGGTGATTTTCAGGGAGCGATCGAGGATTTTACCACAACCCTTCGGATTCATCCGCTTTATACAAGAGCATACCATTATCGTGGGATAGCCAACGACCGGATTTCGAATTACCACAATGCGCTGGCAGATTTTAATAAAGCACTCGAGATAGATCCGTATAATGCTGATTTACACGTTGCAAGCGGTGCAACCAAAATGCATCTGAACCGGTTCGAAAGTGCAATTGAAGATTATAATCTGGCATTAATGATTGATCCGACCATGTCGTATGCCTACCTGAACCGTGGTCTGGCAAAACGATTTCTCGAAAAGCCGGAACTGGCGCTCGAAGACATGAATAAGGCAGTTTATTATGATTATTTTGACTCGGATGCATGGATTCGTAGGGGGATGATTCGCTATGAGCTGAACGATTCGACTGGTGCGATGAGCGATTTTAATCAGGCCCTCATTCTGGATGATAAAAATCCGTTGGTCTATTTCCAGAGGGCACTCGTTCATCTTAAAATGGGCGATACGCTGAAGGCATTAGACGATTATGAAAGGGTTAATATTCTGGATCAGCGCAATGCACTTACCTATTACAACCGCGCACTGATTTACAGTTTGCGCGGAGAACTCGAGCAGGCAAAGGTTTTGTATGATGAAGTTGTAAAGATTAATCCGCAAAATGTGTATGCCTATTTCAACCGTGGCGTGGTAAATTTTCAGATGAAAAAGTTCCCGGAAGCAGAGGATGATTTTTCGGCCGCAATTGGTTTGTTCCCCGATTTTGCAGGTGCGTGGGTAAATCGTTCCATCATCAAAAAAGAGCGGGGCGATTCAAAAGGCTCTTACGCCGATTATCAGAAAGCCATGTCAATTATCGGTGCTGTTAACAACAACACCGGTAATCCGGATTCGGTTTTTGCCATGTATGCTGATTCTTCTTTCTTTAATAAGATCATTGAACTTGAATCTGATTTTGTCAGCGGCAACGTGAAAAGTAATCGTATTCAGTTTCAGGATGTTGACATTCAGCCATTTCCCAATTTTATTGTCTCTACATCGTTTCCCCGGAAAAAAGTGCAGGAGCAGGCAAACCGGAAAGGAATTTATATCGACTATAGTCTGATGCCCATAAATCAATTGATTGCATCAGGAGAAGAGATGGGATATGTGCTGAATAGTTATTTATCGGATAGTTTAAACGGATTGATTGCAAATGTTTTGCAGAAGATGGATTCGAATGCTGTTTTGCAAAATCAGCTTGTTTTGGCCAAGTTGTATGGCGCTGTTTCTCAACAGATCATTGGAAACTACCGTAATGCTGATGCAATTTACGGAAGCCTGGTCTCCAATCCGGAAATTGGAAAGGTTGCGCTTTTCAACCGGGCCGCCTTGCGCTATGACCTTGAGGAACTGGTGCTTTCGGATGTCCAGTACAACAGCGCTATCACCATTTCACGTCAGAATATGTCTATTGGTCAGGCAGTTGATGAAATAAATGAACCAGATTACAGCAAGGTTCTTGCAGAAATGAATAATTTGATCAAAGCATCACCAAACAATGCGTTTGCTTATTATAACCGGGCCAATGTATTGCTTCACCAGAAAGAATTTCACCGGTCGATCGATGATTATTCAGAAGCAATCCGGCTTGAACCCTTGCTCGCGGAAGCCTATTACAACAGGGCATTGACCTTGTTGTTTTTAAGTGAAACCGGACTGGCGTGCACCGATCTGAGTAAAGCGGGTGAATTGGGAATCAACGAATCGTATGCTGTGATTAGGAAATATTGCGGGAAACAATAGGTTGATAGGTTTATAAGTTGATAAGTTTATAGGTTTATAAGTTGATTCTTGGTGTGCAATTCAAATACCTGGTTTAAATTAGGTTCAGAAATATCACCATTATTGACCGGTTTTTTTTCTAATTTCGCAAAAATTATTCTATGAGTTCTCCAATACCAGTTAAGGTTCTTTCGGTAAATATCTCTGAAAAGAAAGGTACCATCAAGAAGCCTGTTTCATACATTCACCTCAATGAGTTGGGTGTAATAAAGGATGCACATGCCGGTTCATGGCATCGTCAGGTTAGTTTGCTGGGTATTGAAAGTATTCAGAAGTTCACCGGACAAGCAAACAGGGAGGTCGCATTTGGAGAGTTTGCTGAAAATATATCAACTGAAGGTATTGTTTTGTATGAGCTGGCTCCACTTGATAAATTGAGTATTGGGGAAACAGAACTTGAGGTTACTCAGATCGGAAAAAAATGTCATGGTTCGGGTTGCGCCATTTATAATGAAGTGGGCAACTGTGTGATGCCCAAAGAAGGGATTTTTGCCCGTGTAATCAAACAGGGAGAGGTAAAAGCAGGTGATGAGATTTTGCTTGAACGAAAAAAATTCAGGGTTATGGTTGTTACCTTGTCTGATCGCGCCAGTCGGGGTGAATATGAAGATTTGAGCGGACCAGAGATAATCAGAAATCTGGAATCCTTTTTTGCGGAAAATCGCTGGCTTTGTGAAATTGACTATCGTTTGATTTCTGATGATCCAGACAAATTGAAAGCTTTGTTTACAATAGCCGGAACGGAAAAATATGATATGCTGTTTACCACTGGTGGAACCGGAATTGGTCCACGTGACAATACACCTGAGGTAGCCAGATTATTTGTCAATAAGGAAATACCTGGAATCATGGAGGCAATCCGTTTGAAATTTGGTGTTGAAAAACCCAATGCTTTGTTGAGTAGGGGAGTTGCCGGATTGATGGGCGAAACTTTTGTTTATGTGCTTCCAGGAAGTGTGAAAGCCATCAAAGAATATATGGGAGAAATCCTGAAAACCTTACGCCACCTGGTTTTTATGCTCAACGGCATTGATGTGCATTGAGATTCTAATCAGGCTGCTATGTTAAGTTTTATGCCAATGTGGTTTAATTTCTTATTTGAAATGTAAGGATTGATTCTTGCCAAAATGCATTGCTGACATTAATTAACAATCTGTTGGGGATAATATTTCAGGAAGTGCATTATTGTTCAATTCATCAGACCTATCTTTGTAAAAAATTATGTTGAAATGAAATCCATCTTTCGTCACTTCGTCAACCACAAATATTTGTACACAATATTGGTATTTCTGGTGTGGATGTTCTTTTTTGACGAGAATAAAATTTCAAAGCAATACGATCTGAAAGCCAGATACTTAAATTTGCTCAATCAAAAAAAATACTACCTTACTGAGATAAAAAACAATTACAAACTCAGTGCTGCTCTCGAAAGTGATACCTTGTTACTTGAACGTATTGCACGTGAAAAGTATCTCATGAAACGCGATAATGAGATTATTTATCTTATTGTGAATGAGTAAACAAGAAGTGAGCTAAAGTGAACTAAAGTGAGCTAAAGTGAACTAAAGTTAATTTGAATTATCGTTTTTTAACTCCGAACTTTTTTTTGAACTCCGAACTTTAGCTCACTCCGAACTCCGAACTTTTTTTTGAACTCCGCACTTTTTTTGAACTCCGCACTTTAGCTCACTCCGAACTCCGAACTTTTTTTTAGAACTCCATTCCGCCTTCTTCACCACCACCTTGCTGACGATCAGGGTTTTTCTTTTTGGTTTGGTTGATCCTGTAATTGAAATTCAGCGAAACAACAGTTGAACCCCAGCGTTGATCGGTTCTGGAGTAAAAATTATCCCCATTGGTTTCAAAAGCATGTCTTCGTGATCCGAAAATGTCACGCACATTCAATGTCAATGTTCCCTTTCCTTTGATAATATCTTTGCTCGCGCCAAAATCAAGAAACCACATGGGTAATCGATTGCCCTGTGCTGTTGCAATGGATGCCTGATAGTTAGCAGTCAGTTGCAGATCAGTGCCTTTCGCAATGGTATATTTACTATTGATTCGTCCGGTCCAGCTGTAACTATCTGTATGATACGATTTATCACCCAGATCACCATCGGTAATGGTTCGGAAGAAATTTAGGTTTCCATTAAGATTAAGCTTTTTTATTCCTGTAAATGAACCGATTAATTCAGCGCCGTAGGCATCGCTTCTGGCGAAATTTTCAGGTCTTATGTAGGTGATGCCACTGCTGTCAATGGTTTCAATACGTTGAAAAACATCCTTGCTTTTTCTGTAGTACGTATTGAAATTGAGATTGGCCTTTTCCCAATAACGGATGTACCCTAGTTCGTAAGCATCTGTATATACCGGTTTCAATTCAGGATTACCAGTCCAGATGTTACGGTTGTCAGAATAAGAATGGAAAGGGTTTAACTGCATAAATTCAGGCCGGCGGATGCGGCGGCTATAACTAATCTGAATATGATCTGCTTCGGTGATTTTAAAGGTAAAATGAGCGCTTGGAAACATATCAAAAAATGATTTGTCTGATTTTTCATTGGTTTCCTGAAGGTTTGTCTGGATTTCTGAATATTCACCCCTAAGTCCAAACTGGTATGAAAATCTGCCACGGTCATCCCCGTAAAGAAGGTAAGCGGCATAAATTGATTCGTCGTAGTTAAAGTGATTTGTGAACTGAGCAAGGTTCACAAAATTACCTGTCGAATCTTTTTCACTCACTTCATAATTATTGTCAATCTGCCGGACCTGGAGCTTGAAACCGCCTTCAAGTCTGGCTTTGCCTTGAAATGGATGGTAATAATCTGCTTGGGCCTGCAAATTAGATTCAAATTGATCGTTTATGCTTTTTTGATAGCCTGACACCAGGTCATTTGGGTTTGGTGCAAAATAGTTTTCGGTGATTGTGCCGTTTTCCGTTTCATTGTTATTGAAATATTGTAAACTGGCAGTCAATGACTGATCTTTGCGTTTGAATTGCTTCTTATAATTCAAAGCGTATTCAAGGTTAGGATCATCTTCGAGTTCATTTTCTATCCTTTCGCTGTGATTCAAAAGGTCATTGTTAGGAGCATAATCGTAATAGGTAATGGTTGAAATGTTTTTGTCATGAGACAATCTGTACATTAAACTTCCTGATATACTGGAACTTGCGTTAAAATAATATTCTGTTCCAAACCGGATTGTATTTCCTGAACTGCTTCTGTTTCTTGTACTATTCTGGTTGGTAACATAGGTGCCTTCATTGTAAATTTCTTTATACAATTCGCCAGAACCCTTTCTTTCGCGGTAATTGTATGCGTAATTGGCAAAAAAGTTGAATTTTTTGAACCTGTAATTTGTGTTTATTCCAAATCCATATTGCTGCGGATAACCAATTGTCGCATCCACTGAGCCGTTGAATCCTTGTTTACTGTCTTTTTTCAATACAATATTAATGATCCCTGAGGTTCCTTCAGCATCATAGCGAACTGACGGATTGGTCACCACTTCAATACGCTCAATCATGTCAGCCTGCAAACTGCGCAAGGCATCGCGGCTATTGATCCCGGCCATTCCGGAAACTTTCCCGTCGATCAGAATCCTGACACCATCGTCACCACGCAAACTTACGTTACCATCGATATCGACTGTTACTGAAGGAATGTTTTCCAAAACTTCAGTTGCGTTGCCAGAGGTTGAACTGATATCCTTGCCGATGTTATACACTTTTTTATCGAGTGTCATTTCCATGGTACTCTTTTCAGCAACCACTTCAACCTGGTCGAGTAATTGTTGATCAGGCTCAATGAAGAACGATCCCAATTCAGTTGTTTTAATCCCTTTTTCGACCTGAATATTTCCAGATTGAACAGTCCCGTAACCTAAAAACTGAATGCTGAGATAGTATTTGCCTGGTTTTAATTTCAGATCAAATTGTCCGTCTTTTCCGGTAATTCCACCTATAACAAAAACGGAATCAGGTAGTTTGTAAACCATGATTGTAGCATATTCGAGCGCGCTTTTTGTGGTTTTATCTACAACTTTTCCCCTGACACCGGTGTCAGTATCTTCTGGCGACACGGGATTGGCAAAACTCTGGTTTGAAAAAACCAAAATAAATAGTATTGAAAAAATGAAAATTGGGAGTAAACGGTTCATACAGGTGTACTTTTTAATACGGATATTTTTTTACAGACTATGTTTGTTTTTTGAATTTCAGCAGATTATGTCATTGAGGATCAACATCAATATGAATCATAACTGTTTTAAAACGTGTGATTAATTCAAATTCGTGTATATTTTCTTTTAACAACTCTTTTACCTTGGATGATTGGTATTTTCGGTCAAATTTAATAAGTATATGTTTGATATATAATGTTTTGATTCTTTGAACAGAAGGGTATTCCGGTCCGAGGACATCATTATGAAACAGTTTTTTTAATTGAATAGCCAATTCTGAAGCGGCCTGATCGAGCAGTGTTTTGTCACGGTGTTTCAGTTTAAGTAAAATCAACCGGTAATAAGGAGGGTATCTGAATTGTTTCCTGATTTCCATTTGTCTGTTAAAAAGCAATTCATATTGATTTCCAACGACATTCTGTAAAATCTGGTGCGATGGTTGGTAGGTCTGAATCATCACAATACCTTGTTTGCCTTTTCTTCCCGCGCGACCACTCACCTGTGCCATGAGTTGGTAACTGTTTTCGAAGGCCCTGAAATCAGGATAGGAGAGCATATTATCGGCATTCAGAATACCTACAATACGCACTTTCTCAAAATCGAGACCTTTAGTTACCATTTGAGTTCCTACCAGAACATTGGTTTTTCCATTCTCAAAATCTTCAATGATTTGCTGAAAAGCATGTTTGCTTCGTGTAGTATCAAGATCGAGCCGTGCGATTTTTGCTTCGGGGAGAATTAATCCCAGTTCTTCTTCCACTTTTTCAGTGCCAAAACCGTGCATGTGAATCGAAGTGCTATGGCAATCAGGACATTCAGAAGGGACCGCCATGGCATAACCACAATAATGACAACGAAGCATATTTTGTTTCTTGTGATAGATCAGGCTTACATCACAATTTTTACAACCTGGAATCCAGTTGCATTTGTCACATTCAATTCTAAGTGAAAAACCACGCCTGTTTTGAAATAGAATCACTTGCTCCTTTTCTTTCAAGGCAGTCTTAACGGCATCGATCAGTGTTTTTGAAAAATGCGATTGCATAGTCTTTCGTCTGGTTTCCTCACGGACATTCACAATCTGAATATCTGGAAGTTTTATACCGCCGTAACGTTCATTAAGCGTGACCAATCCAAATTTCTGTGTATTTGCATTGAAGAAACTCTCGTAGGAAGGTGTTGCTGAACCAAGTAATACTTTTGCATTGCTCTGACCTGCCAGAATGATCGCTGCATCGCGGGCATTGTAACGTGGCGCGGGATCATATTGTTTGAATGAACTGTCGTGTTCCTCATCAACAATGATCAACCCTAATTTACTGTACGGGAGGAAAAGTGCTGACCGTGGCCCTATAATTATTTGATAATCATTTGTTTTCGATTCGTCGAATGATAAAACCTTGTTCCAGATCTCACCTCTTTCGTGTACATTGTATCTCGAATGATAAACACCAATTTTACTACCAAAATACTTGCGTAACCGATTAATTATCTGTGTTGTGAGTGCAATTTCGGGAAGAAGAAACAACACCTGGTGTTTCTTTTCAATTGCTTCCTGAATAAGCTTGATATACAACTCAGTTTTTCCGCTGGAGGTAACACCATGCAACAGCACTACGTTTTTTTGTTCAAAAAATGTTTTGATCTGATCAAAGGCAATTAGCTGTGAATCTGTCAATTGAATGCTTGAGGGATCTTTTGGAGAATCAAAAGTGGCCAGACGACTCACTACTTTATCGAAAACGTCAAAAACGCCTTTATCACTGAGGCTTTTCAGTTGTCCGCTGCTGGCTTTTGATTTTTCGAGTATGATTTTGACTTCAACTTCGTCCTTTTCATTTGTTTCGATCCGGGTATAAGACAAAAAAGCGAGTACAATTTCAAGTTGTTTGAAAGCCCTTTTACCCAAATCATCCATCAATGTGCGCATGACATCATCTTCCTTGAATTTATCGGAAAGACGCATATACCGTTCAATCTTGGGAGAAAATTTCTCGTTCAGTTCCTCTTCCATCACCACGATTTTTTTCTCAACCATGGTTTTTATCAGTGGCATCACCTTCTGGAATCCAACGATCGCGCTTACTTCGGCCAGACTTAATTTTGATTGAATAGTTAAGGCTTCAGTAATTAAGAATTCATTCTCATTCAAAAGTTCTTTATCCAATGAGAAACCATCCGCAAGTACAATTCTGGACTCCGAATTTAATTTAAAAACAGTTGGTAAGGCAGCCTGCATCACTTCTCCCAGATGACAGAGATAATATTCATGCATCCATTCCCAGAAGCGGAACTGACTGGTTTTCATGATAGGGTCTTCGTCCAGAATCCCGATAATATATTTTGGAATATAATTAGCCGGGACAATCTGATGCACGCGGTAGATTATTCCGGCATAAACTTTTTTACTTCCAAACTGAACAATGGCCCTTTTTCCAACCGCCACTTCTACATTCATGGTGAAAGGAACCCTGTAAGTGAAAGCGCCTTTTACAGGTATTGGAACGATTATATCAACGAAAAGTGTAGTACGGTTATCGGAAGTCATCAGTATTTCTCAAACATCGACAAATATAATGAATCGAAGCATGGTAAGTTCTTAACGATATGTTAAAAAAAAATGACGACCAAATAGTCGTCATTTTAATTCTATTTATCTTATAATCATGGAGTTGGGATGTAAATATTTGCATCATCACGATAACCGGCTTCATCATGGTACCAGTTGGTGAATAGTGTTCCACCACTTTCGGCCCATGCGGCAAAATGCAGGTGAGCTGCTGTAACTTCAGTTTTCTCATTCGGATAATCAAAGCGTTCGATGATATTGATGCCCCATGGAAGATTGTTCAGTGTTTTATAAAATCGTCCATCTGATGGAATACTGTTGTCGTGACCGGTTCCTAAAAGACTTTGGTCGGCAAGTGAAGTAGGTGTTTTGTCTGGAAGATGAACCTCTACACCGCGTTGCTGATTTACGATAATAAACGGATTATAAGGTGGCACGCCGAGTTGATTCAGTGGAACAGGATCAGCGAAAGTTATCACGACATCAAGCGTGTCAGGAATTACAAAAGGTACATCCGGCGTTGTATTGGCGCCAATAGAGCTGCCAACGGGCGGGAGTACTTCGTATGAGTCATCCCAGACAATCATTACCGCATTTGATTGACCGGCCTCGGTGTTATTCGCGTTCAATTGAATTGAATTGCCTGAAATATTTGTTCCGCTAATATTTTGAATAAGTTCAGGTGATATTGGTAATTCGATACCAAAGCCATTGTGGTAATATGCGCCATGAGCTCGTAATATAAACGTTGCGTATAATTCCACTACCTGATTACTGCCGTTTGTAATCTGGTTGAAATTATAATCGATTACGGCATCATTGAAATCATAATCACCTCGGTAAGGCCATAGATCTTCAAAGGCCAGTGATCCGAAATTGCCTTCGCTGAAAAACCAGTTGTCGAAAGCTTTTTCAGGATCAAGCGGGTAATCATCAAAATTGTTGTTCACACCATCATCGTCGTCGTCTTCACCAATATAATCGATGATTGGAAGATCGGATAAATCAACTGCCTGGATCGGGTTTGCAGTTACAAAAAATATCGCATCATTAAAATCGTGGTCACAACTGGTTGAATTACGTCGGATATCTTCTATGCCAAGTAACAACCTTTCGCGACCCGGGTCGTAAAGAAAGACGGTTTGTTGTTTAAGATTGGCTTCTGTGGCGGGGTTCAGATTTTTATCAGAATACACCATCCAGTTGCCTGTTGTTACTGCACCTTTCCATCCATCAGCTATCAAGACCCATCCAATTGTTGTGTTTGCATTGAATCTTCCAAGATAGACCTTGTTACCAGCCTGCATTGAACCTCCGCTTCCTCCGAGAGAGGCGTTGGGAAAAATGATCGTTACAGAATCAATTTCAGATGGGGTTGCCGGTGCATCACCGGTTGTATAATTATAAAACCCAAGAATATTTCTGTAACCCGCACCTTCATGTACAAAAGTTACCCAAACATCACATGTTTCGATCAGGTTAAGATTGTGATTATATTCATCAAAGAAATACTCTGGATGAGAAGTAGTAAGCTTAACACGTTCAGGCAAAGTATTATTGATATCAGCAAGAAAATCTTCAGTTATGGGATCGTTAACAGGTTCAAGATAATTTGGTTTCCCATCCGAATTGAATGTTCCCAGATATTTGAACGTGGTATTTGACTTTAACATTGAAACCGCAACATCTTTTGTGGGAGTCTGTGAACCTCCAAAAACCACATCAAATCCTGTCTCATCCAGTGGTACTTCCATCGAATTGAGTAATCCAAGATAGTCAGTTGTAACAAATAGTTTGGTGTAATAAGTGGGAACCTGATAGTTCACAATATATTTACCTGTATTATCGGTAACTCCACTGACAATGAGTTTCCCGTCCATGGAAGGATCTGAGGTATAAATAGAAAACTTGACATTTTTCAATGGATTATCCTGATTATCAAGTGCAGTGATTGAAAAAACTGCCGTTTTGCTAGTTGACCAGTTAAATGATGCCGGGACATTTAATTGTTCCATTGTTGAGGTGGATTCATCTGGTTTAGTGTCTTTATTGCATGAGAATGCAAAAAAAATGAGAATCACGATAATTGGAAATACAATGAATTTTTTCATTTCGACTATTTTTATACAAATAATGTTCAATTATGATGCCTGATTTTTATGTAATTGATAAACATGATGTTGTGAATTATAAAAATTTCAATAATTCCAATTTTTGGAATTATTCGTAATTATGGGACGGAATTACCATATAACCGACCAATTGATCATATACAGTGCCTGGTTTTCGAAAATAAAGCATGATAGAATATTCACATTGTGAATCCCAGAAATTTCCTTCGATAGGGCTGACATCAGCAATGGTTTTTTCTTTCTCAACAATGCCATATAAGTAATTGTAATAACCTTGCTTTAAAAATAGTTTTCCTTCATAACCCTTTCTTTCGTAATTGTATTACATACGACTGTTTTCATCCAGATTCCAATCGTTTAATGCTCCGATCAGATAAATATCTTCATGGTTTAAAGAAACCGGGTAATCAAGAAAAAAGTTAACCCACGCATAATCACCTTCAATTTCCGAATCCTGGTCATCACGCGCTTTGATAAGTTTGCGGCCTAAGATATCTTTTTCAAATATGTAATTTGAGGTATTTCTTCTTTTGGAAGGCCATAGATCAATAGAATAGCAGTCTTTTTCTTCCCGGATCTCCTTAATAAATTCCGATTGGTATTTGAAGCTTTTCATGTCAAAATTTCTACACTGATTTCCGGCATCAAAAACGGTGGCATCTTCATATTCATAAGTGATTTTGTCGCTGTAGATATAATTTGGTTTTAAACCAACTACCGCATTATCCCAACGGCCGTTTTGTTTAATTGTCAGATTCAGAGATTGTTCTGGATTAACCCGATACGAATCATCAATGATTACAGTTACATCCACCTGATGTTTTGTTTTGATATATTCAGGTTTTTTTGGATATTGGGGAACAGACGCTGCAATAGAAGCTTTTATATCAACAACCATAAATCGTCTGGTGAAGAGTATGTTTTCAGCGTTTAATTGAGAATCATACACAATCATAACATAGTTTCCAGATAATTTGGGTCGTAAATTCTCGCCAGGGAATTTAAAGGTATAATGTACGTATGGTGTCAGTGTGTTTAGTGAATAGCGAAAGTCACGTATTTCATCTTCCTGATACCCATTGATATATTCAATAGGTTGTAAATCAGAAGGTTTCCAGTCGTAAGTACAATGAACAATTGTGTAATTGTAAACCGATGTCGCATCGCCAAGAATATCGAATGAAAGTGTAAGTAACCGAGGATCATGCAAATATAGAATTGGATCACGTAACGCTTCGTCTTCAGGATAAAGCATCACCGTTTGTACATAATCCTGATAAACTTTGTTGTTTAACTCATAAAATGAATCTGCCTGCACTGATATTAGAGCAATATTGAAAAATAGGAAGAGCGATAGTCTGATGTTTTTCATCTTCATTTTTTGTTTGAATGTTGCATAAAATGTTGAATTAAACAAAAATAGGGAATTGTTGCATAATATCAGATTTAATCAACTTTTTATTGAAAAAGAATCAAAAAAGTTAAGAGATTTGATTTGAGATTTGCAAATATGACTTGTTGCAGCTTTTTTGATTCTAAATTGATGGAATAACAAAGTACATGATATGTTAACAAAAGGTATTTTTGCACAATTTACAAATCATAAATAATGAAAATCTTCAGCGATTTGACAATAATGGCAGGTTTTGCTTTTGAAAAAAGCGCTGAATATTTCTTATAATAACAGTCTGATTCATGATGTTTCTTAGTTTTGGTATTGATGCTTTTATTGTCTTTGGTTTATTTATTATTCTCTTACTGGTTTTAATGATAATAAAACCATGGAATTGGCACAGGAAAGTAAAAATCATTGTGAACCAATCAGTTGCGTTTGAAGTTGCCTCAGGTAATACCTTGCTGAAAACTTTGGCTCAAAAGAACATTTTTCTTCCATCATCATGTGGTGGAAATGGAATTTGTGGCATGTGTCAATGTAAAGTATTAGAAGGTGGGGGTAAGGTTCATCAGCCTGAATCCAATGTTTTGACAAAAGACGAATTCGCTGAAAACTGGCGGTTGGGTTGTCAGGTGAAAGTGAATGAAAATCTCATAATTGAATTACCTGATGAAATATTTGGTATCAGGGAGTATAATTGTACTGTTATTTCGAACAGAAATGTATCGACTTTTATCAAAGAAATAGTATTGAAACTACCACATAGTCAATCAATTAAATTTAAATCCGGGAGTTATATCCAGATAAATACTCCAAAAATTGAGGTCGATTTTGCCAGCGATATAGAAGTAGAAGGTTCCTTCAGGTCTGAATGGGACAAATTGAATTTGTGGAGTCTGAAGATGAAGAATTCCAAAGCTTTGATAAAACCTTATTCGTTGGCAAATCCTCCTGAAGAGGACAATATTGTCATATTAAATGCCAGAATTTCTCTCCCGCCTTTTGATGTTAAAACGGAAAAATTTTCAAATGTGAATCCTGGTATAAGTTCATCGTATCTTTTCTCACGGAAACCCGGAGATAGTGTTACATTATCAGGACCTTATGGCGATTTTCACATCAAACAAACCGACCGCGAAATGATGTTTATCGGTGGTGGTGCCGGAATGGCTCCAATGCGATCACATCTATTTCATTTATTTCATTCAGAAAAAACCAACAGAAAAACATCGTTCTGGTATGGAGGAAGATCAAAAAATGACCTTTTTTATCAGGAAGAATTTATGGAAATTCAATCTGCATTTTCGAATTTCAGTTTTAATGTCGCTTTGTCTGAACCAAAAGCAAGCGATAATTGGGAAGGCTATAAAGGGTTCATACATCAGGTGATTCTTGAAAACTATCTGAATCAACACAAAGATCCTCAATTAATTGAATACTATATTTGTGGACCGCCTTTGATGAATTCCGCGGTTCTGAAGATGTTGGCCAGTCTGGGGGTTAAAGATGAAATGATCGCATTCGATGATTTCGGTTCATAAAACAGAAATCAGACACTTAAAGCATTGTTGGTTTACTTTTGTTTGAATTATTTGAATCTTGATCATGAAAAAAATATTGGTAATCCTCGTTTTGTGCAGTTTGCTTGCTTCCTGTAACAGCCAGACAGCCATTTCAAAAAAACAACTTACCGGCGAAGCACAGGGGACTTATTATGCCATTACCTTTTTTGATGTGCATGACAGGGATTTCCAACATGAAGTAGATTCATTGTTTATGATGTTTGACCATTCGGCTTCATTATGGGATAAAAATTCATTGATCACCCGGATAAATAACAACGATACTAACGTTGTACCAGATGAATTCTTTATTAAGAATTTTGAACTGGCTCGCGAGATCTCGGAAAATACTGATGGATATTTTGATTTCACTATAGGTCCATTGGTCAAGTTGTGGGGCTTTGGCCTGGAAAAACGAGGTGATGTTTCATCAGAAATGGTCATGGAGAAGTTAAAACTGGTTGATTATCGAAAAGTTCATCTGCTAAATGGCCGGATTGTCAAAGATAATCCGGAAATACTTTTCGATTTTAACGCAATTGCGCAAGGGTTTTCAGTTGATTTTCTGGCTCAGTTTTTTCTTTCAAAAGGAATTGATCAGTTTATTATTGATGTCGGGGGCGAAATTTATGCAAGCAGGACCAAACCCGGTGGAACACCCTGGATGGTAGGTGTAGAGCAACCTTCCAGAGAAATGGATGATGGCAGGAGTATTCAGCAGGTTGTCCGCCTGACAAATATGGGTCTCGCCACGTCGGGGAGTTACCGCAATTTTTATGAAGAGAACGGTAAAAGATTTTCGCATGTAATTGATGTAAAAACAGGTTATCCGGTGACTCATAATTTGTTAAGTGTGACAGTACTTGCTGAAAGCGCGTCTATCGCTGATGGTTATTGTACCGCGTTTCTTGCTATGGGCGTTGATAAATCACTCGAATTGCTTAAAAAACTGCCGAAAATTGAAGCTTACTTCATTTCTGCCAGCGACAGCAGTGGTTTCGAAACCTATGCCACTGAAGGTTTTAAAAAAATCATGGTAGAATAACTATTCTTTCAATCTTCTGAAACACGGTCGGTCAGTCAGACCAAAAGCACATTTCTTAGCTAAAAATCCTTGTTTTTTTACGTTAAAACGATTTGGTTTTCATACTTTTGGGGTATAATTCTAAATCAATGAAAAAGACATTACTTACAAGCGTTTTATTGTTTCTTGCGGTGATCACTTTTGCAGGAAAAGTTGAAAAAACCTATTATTTCTCATCTCCTCAGATTGTTCAAAAAGGGGATCATCAACTTATTCAATTCAATTCAACGTTGAATACGGGATTAATTGGACAGCCTTCATTTCCGTATCAATCCGTAAGCCTTTTGGTTCCTCCAGGTGAAATTGCAAGTTCAGTTGAAATCATCTGCGAAAACGAAAAGTTTTTGGATGGTGATTTTAATCTTTATCCTTATCAGCCTTCCCGGCCATTGTCAGATAACAGCAAGGCTGTTTTTAAAAAAAATGAGACGGTTTACCAATCCACAGAGGCACTTCCGTTAAGCAGAAACGGAAATCTGAGCACTTCATTTATGAATGGATTCGGATTTGCATTTACCACTTTTACACCTGTAAAATATATTCCTGCTGAAGGTAAAGTCAGTTATTACAGTAAAATTACAATTCGTATTACCACAACTCCTGATGTAGTCGCTGAGACAGCCTTAAAAAATCTCAGACACTCATCGTGGATTAATCAGAAGGTAAACGATTTAGCACAAAATCCTTCTGGTATGGATGCCTATCAGAGCAATTCCGGCAGAACCTCAACCCAATATGATTTGTTGATTATCACTACAGAATCGTATGTTGACGGCTTCGCCGGTCTGGTTGATCTTTATTTGCACCGTGGAATGAAAACAGAGATTGTCACAAAAGAAACCATCATTGCAGAAGGAACTGGTGCCGATGCACAGGAAAAAATCAGAAATTTTATCATCGCAGAATATCAGGCCAATGGCATTGAGTTTGTTTTATTGGGTGGCGATGTCGAACTGATTCCATATCGCGGTTTCTATGATTATGTTGTGTCAGGCAGTGGTTATGAAGATTATGGAATTCCGGCCGATTTATATTATTCAGCACTGGATGGCAACTGGAATACAGACAATGACAACAAATGGGGAGAAGCTGATGAAGATGATTTATTGCCTGAGCTTGCAGTAGCTCGTTTCCCATTCAGCAATGCAACTGAGCTTGCCAGTATGATTCATAAAAGTGTTTTTTATCAGAATCAACCGGTTTTGGGAGAGTTAACAAGCCCGTTGCTTGCCGGTGAATTCCTTTATTCAGGTCCTGATACATGGGGAAGTGATTACCTTGAGTTGCTTGTTGGTGAAAGAAGCGATAATGGTTATACTACCATTGGTATTCCGGAGTCTGACAATATTCAGACTATGTACGAAGAGGAAGCCTCATGGTCAGGTCAGGATCTGATTGATGCGATAAATGAGGGGAAACAATTTGTTCACCACGTTGGTCATGCAAACCAAACCTATGTTGCATATCTTTCAAACGGTGATATCACAAACAGTAATTTTTCAGGTGCCAATGGAGTTGATCACAATTATACATTTTTGCAGACACATGGTTGTGATTGTGGCGCTTTCGATTATGGTGATTGTATTCTTGAAAAAATGGTGACCATTGATAATTTCGCTGCAGCTGTCATAGGAAATTCCCGTTATGGCTGGTTCAACGAAGGACAATCTGAAGGCCCCGCAGCGCATCTGCATCGTGAAATGGTTGATGCGATGTATCACGAGAAAATTAATTTTCTGGGAAAAGCAATGGTCGAGAGTAAAATACAGACAGCTCCCTGGGTTGAAGCTGCCGGACAATGGGAAGAAGGTGCTTTACGGTGGAATTTTTATGATCTTAACATACTGGGCGATCCTGCATTAAGTGTCTGGACAAATGAGCCAATAACAGTAGAAGTTGGTTACTTAAGTGAACTTCCGATTGGCACAACATCAACAATTGTGCATATAAGCAGTGAGGGTGAGCCATTGGTCAATTTCAATTGCAGCATACTTCTTAATGGTGAAATCATTGCACGTAGCTTTACAGATTCTGAAGGAAATGCAACATTGGAGTTCGACCCTGTCGTTGTGGATGTATGTACCGCTTCATTGCAGGTAGTTGGTTATAATAGTCTGCCAGCTTATTATGATATTTCTTTTATTCCGGATGCAGGGCCTTATGTGATCTACGATTCAAGCATAATCAATGATGCCGCAGGTAATGGTGATGGTCAGGCCGATTATGGTGAGGCTGTCCTGCTAACGATTGATGTGAAGAATGTTGGTTCAGAAACCGGTTTCAATGTAACAGCTACACTTTCAACGGAGGATGAATTTGCATTCATCACGGATAATTTTGCTGAAGTAGCTGATATTCCGGCCGGACAAACCCAAACACTTGTCGAAGCATTCCGCTTCGAACTGTCGGCTGATGTTCCTGATATGCATGAAATCCAGTTTGCACTGACATGCACCAACGGAACGGATTCATGGATCAGTTATTTCACAATTACTGCCCATGCGCCAGAACTTGTTGTTTATCAAATGGTTGTTGCTGATCAGAATGGTGGTAACGGAAACGGGTTGCTTGATCCGGGTGAAACAGCAACTATTACTGTTCCTTGTTCCAATGCCGGTTCATGTGCAGCCAATGCTTGCACTGCAAGGCTTACAGAAGAGAATCCTTATATCAGTATAAGTCAGATTGAGGTTGAATTAGGTCTAATTAATCCAGGTGAAACAAAAAATGCCGGTTATGAGGTAACAGTCTCTGAAGATGCACCTGTTGGAACGATTGTTCAGTTTGTCATGCGACTAGCCGGACTGAATTGTGTTACTGAAGAAGTGTTATTTGCAACCATAGGATTAATGATTGAGGATTTTGAAACTGGTGATTTCAGTGCATTTGAATGGCATCATTCCGGTTCAGCAAACTGGACAATCTCGGAAGAATTACCATTTGAAGGGGCGTATTGTGTAAAATCAGGAGTTGTATCAGATAGTCAGGAAAGTAATTTATGGGTAAGTCTGATTGTGGTCAGTGACGATATGATTTCTTTTCAACGTAAAGTCTCCTCTGAAGATTCGTATGATTATTTAAGGTTGTTTATCGATGATGTGATGATTGATGAATGGAGTGGTGAAAAAGCGTGGGAGCAGGTTTCTTATCCGGTTGCTGAAGGAAACCATATTATACGTTGGTCATATATGAAAGATTATAGTGTAGCGGCCGGAAGCGACTGTGCATGGGTTGATGAGATTATTTTCCCGACCACTACCACTATAATTGGTGTTGGAGAAAATATATCATCTTCTGATCCGGTAATCTATCCAAATCCTAATCAGGGTCAGTTTACTGTCAATATAGGAAATCAGGCCAAAATGAATGAAATTTCAATATTTAGTCCGCTAGGTGCGATTGTTTATACAACAAAATCAACCGACCAGATTATAAAAATTGAACTTAACGAATTACCTGCCGGAATGTATTTGATGGTTACCAATGCTGATGGAACGAAATCCTATAATAAGTTTGTGGTGAGATAAGTCTTTGTTTCATAATAAATTATTGATTAATAATTTTTTTAATTATAATAACTAAATCTGTAACCATGGAAATGCCATTTTTAACGTTTGGATTGATTATTTTAGTAATCCTTGCCTCCGGAATCAGGATTGCACAAGAGTATCAACGCTCGATCGTTTTTCGTCTGGGAAGATTTACGAAAGTGAAAGGTCCCGGAATTTTCTGGATTATACCATTAATTGAACGCCAGCAGTTGGTCGATATCAGAACAAGTACTGTGGATCTGGAGCAACAGGAAACCATTACCAAAGACAGCGTTACAATAAAAGTAAATGCCGTGCTGTGGTATCGTATCACTGATCCGGAGAAAGCCATCATTAAGGTAGCTGATTATTACAAGGCCGTGTATCAGTTTTCAGTAACGGCTCTCAGGAATATTATTGGCCAGCATTCGCTTGATGAGGTTTTACGCGAGCGCGAACAGATCAACGGCACTTTGCAGAAAATTGTTGATGAAACGACCGAACCATGGGGTGTTAAAATTGAAATGGTCGAGATGAAAGATGTTGAAATACCCGAAGCGATGCAACGTGCCATGGCGCGTGAAGCAGAGGCAATCCGTGAAAAGAGAGCAAGGATTGTGAAGGCAGAAGCAGAATTGGAAGCATCTATCAAGCTAACGCAGGGTGCCAAACAAATGGAAGGCAGTCCGATAGCTCTTGAACTAAGACGTATGCAGATGTTGTCAGAAATTGGTATAGACAATAATACAACGACCATTTTGCTGATGCCTTCTGAATTCACCAATGCAGCAAAATCATTCACCGATTTTGTCAACTTAAAGAATAAAGAGTAGAAATTTGTGCAAGTTATTTGCCGGTTGTGCTTGAAATGTATGATAAGGATATTTGAAGGATTAAGTAATTGAATATCAATTATCCTTCCAATTCAAGTTTTAAATATTGTGCCGTATAACTTGTCGGATGCTGGGCTACTTGTTCCGGAGTTCCTTCACATAAAATAAATCCGCCCTTGGTTCCTCCTTCCGGTCCCAGATCAATTACATGATCTGCAACCTTTACCACCTCCAGATTATGTTCGATAATAAGCACGGTATTGCCTTTGTTTACAAGTTTGTTTAATACATCAATCAGCACTTTCACATCTTCAAAATGGAGTCCGGTTGTTGGTTCATCAAGGATGTAAAATGTTTTCCCAGTGTCTTTTTTTGATAATTCGGCTGATAATTTCACACGCTGTGCTTCACCTCCAGAAATAGTGGTAGAAGCTTGTCCAAGACTCAGATACCCCAATCCAACATCTTTCAATGTTTTGATTTTGTGAACGATAGAAGGAATATTTTCAAAAAAATCAACGGCCTGTTCAATTGTCAGGTTAAGGATGTCGTTAATGGATTTCCCACGATAGCGGACTTCCAACGTTTCACGGTTATACCGTTTGCCATGACATTCCTCACAAATAACGGAAACGTCGGGTAAAAAATTCATTTCGATGATCCGGACGCCCGCGCCACCGCACGTTTCACATCTGCCACCCTTGACATTGAATGAAAATCTTCCAGGTAAATAACCCCTTATTTTTGATTCAGGCAGTTCACCGAAAAGTTTCCTTATATCATCAAAAATCTTGGTATAAGTTGCCGGATTAGAGCGTGGTGTGCGTCCGATTGGAGACTGGTCGATCTCAATTACCTTATCTATGAAGTTCAATCCTTCGATTTTTTCGTAGGGTAAAGGTAATTTCAAAGAATTATAAAAATAGGTACTTAAGATCGGATAAAGCGTTTCATTAATAAGGCTTGATTTGCCAGATCCGGAAACCCCGGTAACGCAGATCATTTTACCCAAAGGAAGCTTCAGCGTTACATTTTTTAAATTGTGGCCTGTTGCACCAGTTAATATAAGTTGCTTTCCGATATGACCTTCGCGACGTTTTTCAGGAATTTCAATTTTTCGTTTCCAACTCAGATATTCGCAGGTAATACTTTTACAATCAATCATTTCACCCGCCTTGCCCTGAGCAACAACCCAGCCGCCGTGGATGCCAGCGCCTGGTCCGATATCAACAACATGATCAGCTGCGAGTATAGTGTCTTTGTCATGTTCTACAACAATTACTGAGTTACCGATATCACGGAGTTGCTTCAATGATTCAATCAATCTGTGATTATCGCGCTGGTGCAGACCTATACTTGGCTCATCAAGAATGTATAATACACTTGTTAACTGCGATCCGATTTGCGTAGCCAGACGAATCCGTTGGGATTCACCACCTGATAAACTGTTTGCCGGACGGTTCAGGTTAAGGTAATCTATACCAACATCGAGCAGAAAACTAATTCGCTTTTCAATTTCACGGAGGATTTCTTTTCCGATTTGTAATTGTCTGTCATTCAAATATTGAGGTAATTCAGCAATCCATTCAGATAGTTGATTTACATCCATATTTGCTAATTCAGCAATATTCTTAAGGTTGATAAGGAAATACCGGGCATCTTTTTTTAAACGTGTTCCATCGCAAACCGGGCAGGTAATATGGTTCATGAATCCTGAAGCCCAGCGTTTTACACTTGGTGAAGCAGATTCATTGTTCTGATTATTTATAAAATTAATGATTCCTTCAAAATTCAGAGAATAGGAAGAAGTAATACCAAGATATTCTTTCTTGATCTCAATTGTTTCAGTTGATCCGTAAAGAATAACATCAATTGCCTCATCTGAGATTTCGCCTATCGGAGTGGACAGATCGAAATCATATTTCAGACCGATAGCTTCAAGCTGACTAAAAATCCAGTTGTTTTTAAATTCGCCGAGTGGCGAAAATCCACCTTTTTTAATGCTTAGATTTTTGTCAGGCATGATTTTACTCAGGTCGATTTCAGAAATTTCTCCCAGTCCGTTGCATTTGTGACAGGCTCCGTATGGTGAATTGAATGAAAAACTATTAGGCTCCGGTTCATCATAACTCAGTCCGGTTTCGGGGCACATCAGCATTTTACTGAAATACCGAAGTTCATCCTTCTCAACGTCGAGCACCTGCAGTAAGCCTTTGCCATGTTTCATTGCAGTCTGGATGGTTTGTGATATACGATTTTTGTCCTCGTCACGCACCATCAGTCTGTCGATAACAATCTCAATATCATGCACTTTGTACCGATCAAGCTGCATGCCGAAAGTAATCTCGAGTAATTTTCCGTCAACACGAACCTTTAAAAAACCAGCTTGTCTGATTTGCTCGAACAATTCACGGTAATGTCCTTTTCTGCCTCGCACAACCGGCGATAGAATGTATATCTGTTTGTTTTGAAATTGTTCTAGAATAAGATGCGTAATCTGATCTTCCGAATAGCGTACCATTTTCAATCCTGAATTGTACGAATACGCCTCAGCGATGCGTGCATAGAGCAATCGTAGAAAATCATAAATCTCAGTTATCGTGCCAACGGTTGATCTTGGATTTCGGTTAACTGACTTTTGCTCAATCGAAATGACCGGGCTCAATCCAGTGATTTTATCCACGTCGGGCCGTTCCATATTTCCGATAAACTGCCTCGCGTATGCCGAAAATGATTCCATATAACGGCGCTGACCCTCTGCATAAATAGTATCAAATGCCAGTGAAGATTTACCACTTCCACTTAATCCAGTAATCACTACCAGTTTATTACGTGGAATTTTAAGATCAATATTCTTCAGGTTATGCACCCTTGCACCGAATATTTCCAGAAATTTATCTTCCGCAATCTGTTCTTCCATCCTTATCTATCTTTTAATTGTCGCAGTAAAAAGTACTGAAAATTGTTTTAAATCTGGTTATAAGTCTTGTTATATGGTGCAGACGGTATCTTGATTTTATAGGTTTTACCGGATGGATTTTTCAGTTTCTCAGTACGAAGCCATGGATTGAAATATTTCAATAATTTATAGGTAAGTCCCTGCTGGCGGGCAAAGTCGGTCCAGTTTGCTACACTTCCTGAAACGCTGATTTCTGATCCGGCAAACGGAGCGTAATAATCATCCTCATTAAGTTTAAAGCCATATTCTTTTGGATCTTCCACGATTAGTTTAATTGCCAGAATTCGGAAAAGATAGCGTTCAGTTTCTTCAGGCATCAATAAATCATGGTAAGATGTAACATGCTGTGCAGCCATTAAATCTGAAATTTTCTTTTGCCCTGCATTGTAAGATGCAGCAACCAATGACCAGCTTCCGTATTTCTGATATGATTTTAAAAAATACCTGCATGCTGCTTCTGTGGATTGTTCAACATCATACCGTTGATCTACATCTTCAGAAACTTCTAATCCAAGTTCTTTGGCCGTTCCTTCTAAAATCTGCCAGAAACCAACTGCTCCGGCAGGTGATTTTGCCTGCAATAAATTACTTTCGATCAGACACAGGTATTTGAAATCTTCAGGGACACCATTTTTTTTAAGAATGGGTTCAATTACAGGGAACCAGCGTGTGGTTCTTTTAAGCAGCAAGATGGTAGAACTATGCCAGTATGTATTGACAATCAGTTCACGTTCGAGACTTTCACGGGTGTAAAAAATATCCAGTGGAACTTTTTCACCTGCAAATGTAAGATCATCAGGATAACCCGGAACCTCAATATAATCCTCAACTGTAATGCTTGTAATCTGGGTTTGCTGTTGTGAATTTGCTGTTAAATTCGAGATCAGAAATCCGATCACCAATCCGGATGTAAAAATAACAACTGGAACAAACCACTTCTTTTTTACCATGGGTTCAATAATTTTTAAAAGGAAAGTTAAATTGAACATTTTAATATACAATTGATTAGCGCAATGTAATTGAAATGATCCCGGTTAATCTTATTAAAATGGACTTACGAAATCCTTAAAAAGTGGGGAAATCTGGTCTTTCTCTGATAGGAGTGGGTTTGAAACGCCCCAATCGATTTTCAAATCAGGATCATTCCATCTGACACTTCCCTCTGAATTTTTATTGTACACATTTGTGCATTTGTAGAAGAACACGGTATTGTCTTCCAAAGTTACAAACCCATGTGCAAGTCCGGGAGGAACCCAGTACATCCATTTATTTGACTCAGTAAGTTCAATGGAAGCCCATTGGCCATATGTAGGTGAGTTTTTGCGTATGTCAACAGCAACGTCTAGAACTGCACCTTTCATTACACGGACCAATTTTCCCTGGGCAAAAGGTGGTGCCTGAAAATGCAGACCACGCAAAACGCCTTTCATCGATTTTGATTCGTTGTCCTGTACAAAGTTATGGTCGATGCCTTTTTGAAGGAATTTCTCTTTATTGTAAGATTCAAAGAAATAACCGCGATTGTCTTCAAAAACAACCGGTTTAATGATAAGAAGATCCTTAATTTTTGTTTCGATTATTTCCATTACTCATTATTTTTATTAGCAATGATGATAAAAATTCAACATTTTCTGAAAGTTCATTTCACAGTTTACAAATTTGATAATCTGTGGTTATGAATATGTAATTCAGTAACTTATTTTATAAAAATCATTATTTACAAATGAATTACTTCACCGTAAGCATCCGCAGCAGCTTCCATAATTGCTTCCGACATGGTTGGGTGTGGGTGCATCGCTTTGATTATCTCATGACCGGTTGTTTCGAGTTTCCGCGCAACAACTGCTTCAGCGATCATTTCAGTTACATTGTCGCCAATCATATGACAACCCAGCCATTCGCCGTATTTTGCATCGAAAATGACTTTTACGAATCCGTCCTTGTTACCAGACGCACTGGCTTTTCCGGAGGCAGAGAAGGGAAATTTTCCAACTTTGATTTCATATCCGGCTTCAATAGCTTGTTTTTCGGTCAATCCAACCGATGCAACTTCCGGATTTGTGTACGTACATGATGGAACATTCTTATAATCAACTGGTTCAGGATGATGACCTGCAATCGCTTCCACGCAGGTGATGCCTTCGTGGGAGGCGACATGCGCCAGGGCAGGGCCATGAACGATATCTCCAATAGCATATACCCCTTCAATATTGGTGCGGTAATATTCATCAACCAACACTTTGCCTTTGTCAGTTTTCACTCCAACTTCCTCCAAACCAAGACCTTCCAGATTGGTTGAAACACCAACCGCAGATAAAACGATATCGGCCTCAACGATTTCTTCGCCTTTTTTTGTTTTGATAGTTACTTTGCAGATTGTTCCGCTTGTATCAACATTTTCAACTGTGGAACTTGTCATCACTTTCATTTTTGCTTTTTTGAAAGAACGTTCAAGTTGTTTTGAAACTTCTTCGTCTTCAATTGGCAGGATATTTGGCATGAATTCTACAAGAGTCACATCAACACCCATGGAGTTATAGAAATAGGCAAATTCGGAGCCAATAGCACCTGAACCTACTACCACCATTGACTTAGGCATTTCTGGTAATACCATAGCCTGTCGGTAACCGATGATCTTTTTACCATCAATTTTCATATTGGGTAATTCACGTGAGCGTGTACCGGTTGCTAAAATCACGTGGTCAGCATCAAAAATGGTTGCTTTGCCCTCAGAATCTGTTACTTCCACTTTTTTGCCTGTTTTCAGTTTTCCAAAACCGGATATCAAATCAATTTTATTCTTTTTGAATAAGAATTGAACGCCTTTACTCATCCCTTCGGCAACACCACGGCTGCGTTTCACAATGGCTTCAAGATCGGGTTTAGCTTCAGCACCCAGC
The DNA here is from genome assembly GCA_903957365.1 of uncultured Bacteroidota bacterium. GTDB lineage: Bacteria > Bacteroidota > Bacteroidia > Bacteroidales > F082 > CAJBPB01. The sequence continues at coordinate 41,451 of CAJBPB010000286.1, read as the reverse complement.
TTGATTCCATAATCATCGGCATGTTTTAAATAATTGAATACCTGCGCACTTTTCAAAAGTGCCTTGGTTGGAATGCAACCCCAGTTTAAACAGATACCACCAATTTCAGCCTTTTCAACAACAGCAACTTTTTTACCAAGTTGTGAAGCTCTGATCGCAGCAACATAACCGCCTGGTCCGCTTCCAATTACAATAAGATCATATTTCATAAAAATTACAATTTTCAGTTAAGGAATGATGAATGGCAAAAGTAAGAAATTATCAGGCTTAAAAGGGTGTTGGATTATTTTTTAAGAATCAGATTAATTTTAGAATGACATTGTTTTAGAAAGTAATCATTTACTTTGATCGCTCTATAACGTATCATAAGTGAGAGATTTCGTTATTCATTTGCAAATAATTGTGAACGTTTTTTTATTTCAACGATTTCAAAATTCTCAGCGCCTCATCCACGTGTTTTTCAGCCTGCATCTGTGAGTTGAAAATGTGGATAATCTCACCCTCTTTATTGGTTATATAGGTTACTCGGCCGGGCAATAATCCAAAAAGATTGGTCGGCACTCCGAATTGTTTACGGAGTTTATTGCCAGTGTCGGTGAGTAAAGGGTAGGTAAGACGATGTTTCTCAGCGAATTTTTTATGACTTTCTACTGATTGTCCGCTGATTCCGATTACCTCCGCATTTACATCTTTGAATACTTCGAACTGATCGCGGAAGGAACAGGCTTCTTTAGTACAGCCAGGCGTGTCATCTTTTGGGTAGAAGAACAATACAAGATTCTTTTTTCCAAGGAGTGATCTGCTGTCGAATAACTGACCGTTTTGATCTTGCAGACTAAACACGGGTAATTTGTCCCCGATTTCTAATTTTTTCATGGATTCTTGTTGGTTTAATGTTGAAAATAGAATGAATAACAGAATATAAACGCCCAGATAGAAGCGATAGAAGTTTCTGAATTTCAAATAATTGACATTTTCAGGAGAAATATTTCCGAATAGTGCTTTGATTTCCTTTAAAAAGACTGGCTTTATATTTATGGTCCAGCTTTCAGTTTGATATACAAGTTTTCTGAACCGGCTTCTGTAAATGCCCAAAGGAAAACCCCATGCAAGGAAAATTATTAACCAGATATTATCAGTAAAAAATTGTTTCATAAGATCCTGTATTTATTTTTTTGGAAACCATGGAATGAAAGCATTCGTCTGTCTGATATATTCATGATATTCCGGTTTGGTTTTTTTTAAGCTTGACTCAAGCAACGCAACACCTGAAACTTTAATTAGAAAGTAGATCATTATTATTGAGCCTGCAACAGGTAAATAACTGTCTGCAGCCATCGAGAACAGCGCAAAAGCGATCCAGATCATTGCATCTCCGAAGTAATTGGGATGACGTGTAAAACGCCATAAACCACTTTTTAAAACTTTGTCTTTGTTTTCAGGATTTCGTTTGAATTGCGCCAGCTGAAAGTCACCAACCATTTCAAAAGTGAAACCAATCAACCAGAATGTCAATCCAAAATAATCAAGAAAATTCAAATTCCAATCCTGTTTTTCAATCATTGCACCCAAAAGTGGTGCGGAAATCAGCCACATCAATGTTCCCTGTAATAGAAAAGTCTGAAAAAAACTTATCCACCAGTACCGCTTCTCTCCATAGTCTTTTCTGAATTTCTGGTAACGGAAATCTTCGGCTTTGCCCCAGTTCCGTAATGCAAGATAGATCGAAAGCCTTAATCCCCAGAGGGTGACCAATAAAAGAATCAGTATTATCCGCGGAGTTAACCCATCAGAACTATATGCATAAAAGAAGGCTGATAACACGAAACCAAATCCCCAGAACATATCAATAATACTGACATTTTTTAACCGGACACTCACCAGCCAAAGTATGGTCATCAGTGTCAGAATGAATAAAAGTGCAGAAATATAAATAGGAAAATAAGTCATTAAAACTCTGTTTACACAAACTAAACAATACACCAGCTGAAAGGTTCAGACAAAGACAATTGTATTAATAAGATAAAATTAGTGAAATTCACAGTCGTCTGGTCTGAATATTTTTGGTCCGACTACACCAAAATTCGATTTCAACAAGGGTTCTTTGATTTTAAGTTTTCGGTTTGGATTCAAAACATGTTGAATGAAAGTCTGGTATTTTTAATTTTTATCTCGTGAATGGATAAAATAATATCCTTAAAAAAACAATGATCAATTTCAATTTGGTAACTTTGTGGAGATTGTTGGAAGAGAATCCTGATGCTGAACTGATCTTAAAGTGATCTGAAGATATAAAATGAAACCAGGAGTTTTATTATGAAGCAGTTGTTGAAAAGCTTCACCACATTCAGAAGTAGTCCGATATTAAATTGGTTGTGAAAACACTTTGAAATAAATCAAGATATTTTGCGTCAAAATCTTTGTCATTAATTCACATTTTTCATTATGAAATCATTCACTTTTAGTTTGTTCGCTCTTATTTTACTGACAACTACTGCCTGTGTCACACAGGCTGATCAATCAGGTTCAGTAGACGCTGGCAAGAAATCCGATGTGGAAATTTATGTAACCACCGAGACACAAAGCATGTTGTTTCAGCAGGTATTGCTTTCATTCGACAATAAGTCTCCTGAGGCAGAAAATACAATAACCTTGAATCCTGAAATTAAATATCAGGAAATGGATGGTTTTGGGGCTGCAATTACCGGTTCAACCTGCTATAATCTGTTGAAAATGACACCTGTAAACAGGGCGAAAATTCTGAAAGAGACTTTTGATCCGGAGGAAGGAATGGGTTACAGTTACATTCGGGTTTCGATCGGCTGTTCTGATTTTTCGATGGAGGATTATACCTATTGCGATACGCCTGGAATTGAAAACTTCGCGATGCATGAACTCGATAAACGTGATTTATTTCCGGTTTTAAAGGAAATTCTTGCAATCAATCCCTCCGTGAAGATATTGGCTTCACCATGGACACCGCCTAAATGGATGAAAGTGAATAATTTAGCTGAATTGAAACCATTCGATTCCTGGACAAGTGGCCAGTTAAATCCAGGTTACTATCAGGATTATGCCATTTATTTCGTAAAATACATCCAGTCGATGAACCGGGAAGGTTTTGACATTGAAGCCATTACTATTCAGAATGAGCCACTTAACAGAGGTAATTCTGCCTCCTTGTTTATGAGTTGGCAGGAGCAGCGTGATTTTATCAAAACTGCACTTGGACCAGCATTTTTAAAAGCGGGAATAAAAACGAAAATCATTGTATTTGATCATAATTACGATTACGATATCAATAAGGAAGAATGTGCGGACCAGATTGATTATCCGGCAAGGATATATGAAGATGCCGATGCTGCGAGATTTATAGATGGCGCTGCCTATCATGCCTATGGTGGCGAGGTTGCTGAAATGCTTGATATTCATAATAAAAGACCTGATAAGAATTTATATTTTACTGAAATGTCGATCGGATTGTGGGGATCAGGTTACACTTTTGCAGGTGATTTTATGTGGAATATGCGCGAGGTTTGCCTGGGAACCATCAATAACTATTGCAAAGCTGTAATTATGTGGAATTTCATGCTCGACGACAATCACGCACCTTTTCGTCCAGGGGGTTGTGATATTTGTTTGGGCTGCATTGATATTAGTTCGTCTGATTATTCAACCATGATTAAAAACAGCCATTATTATACAATGGCACATTTGTCGAAAGTGATAGCTCCCGGTGCTTTCAGAATCGAAAGTACTGGTAATAAAATAAATAGACTTTATTATTCCGCATTCAAAAACCCGGATGGAAGTTCTTCCATAGTTATCCAGAATGATTCAGAATTACCGCTGCCCGTTTGTGTGCACGAGGGTTTAAAATCATTTTCTTATACCTTACCTGCAAAAAGTGTCGCATCGTGCAAGTGGCAGACAGATGAAAATTGATTATTATTTCTGTAGGTTTGTTGTATAACTTATTCATTATAAAATATTTAAACGATACATGAAAATATTGCGATTAATTAAACTGGGAATATATTTACTTCCGGTGGCAGGTATGGGACAACAAATCAGTCTTGAAGGTGAAAATGTCGGCAATCATAATTATATTCAGTTTGTGAATCCTTTTATTGGTACAAAAAACATGGGGCATACATTTCCCGGAGCAACGGTTCCATTCGGTATGGTTCAATTGAGTCCTGAAACCAATTTTGAACCATTGCATATCAATGGAAAATATAATCCTGAAACATATCGCTATTGTTCTGGTTATCAGTATGCTGATTCAACTATTTTTGGATTCAGTCATACCCATTTCAGCGGGACCGGGCATTCAGATCTGGGCGATTTTCTGGTAATGCCGACTGTCGGAAAATTGAATCTTGAATCAGGCGACGCTGCCGTTTCTAAAAGTGGTTATCATTCCAGATTCAGTCATGACAATGAGTTTGCTGAGCCGGCCTATTACTCCGTTCTGTTGGATGATTACAATATCAAAGCTGAAATGACAGCCACAGAACGTGTTGGCTTTCATCGGTATAGCTTTCCAAAATCTGACAGCACCCATATTATTTTAGACCTGATGGCGGGTATTTATCAGCATGCTGATAAAAATGTCTGGACATTTGTACGAATCGAAAATGATTCAACTGTAACTGGTTACAGGCAAACGAATGGCTGGGCCCGGACCAGAACGGTTTATTTTGTGATGCAATTTTCCAAAAAGTTTACTTCTTACGGTCATCAGAAATACAACAAACCATTGTATAACAGTTTCTACCGGAAATTCAATGAAAATGAAAATTTTCCGGAAATGGCAGGAAAGGAGATCAGGGCGTATTTCAATTTCAGTACTGAAGATAAAGAACAGATTCTTATAAAGTTTGCATTGTCAGGTGTAAGTACTGAAGGCGCCATGAAAAACTTGCAAGCTGAAATTCCACATTGGGATTTTGACCAGACAAAAAGCGAAAGTCAGCAAAAATGGAATGCCGAATTGGCAAAAATTGAAGTCGAAACCATAAACCCTGAGGAGAAGATCATTTTTTACACAGCATTGTATCATACCATGCTCAGTCCGGTGGTGTTTGAAGATGTGGATGGTTATTACCGCGGTTTGGATCAGAACATTCATCAATCAGAAGGTTTCACGAATTATACAATTTTTTCACTTTGGGATACTTTTAGGGCATTGCATCCGCTTTTCAATATCACACAACCTGCCCGTAACAATGATATGATACAATCCATGCTGGCACACTATGACCAAAGTGTTCACAAAATGTTACCGGTATGGAGCCATTATGCCAACGAAAACTGGTGTATGATCGGCTACCATTCTGTTTCGGTTATCGCCGATGCGATGGCAAAAGGTTATATCGGATTTGATCCGGAAAGAGCTTTAAATGCTGCTGTTAAAACATCACAATGCGAATACTTTGACGGTTTGGGTGATTACCTTAAATATGGTTTTGTTCCGGAAGACAAAAGTACAAATAGTGTTTCAAAAACATTGGAATACGCTTATGATGACTGGTGCATCGCAGAAATAGCCCGTATGAATGACGATTCATCTAATTATAAGAATTATTTGAAACGGTCCGCTTCATTCGAAAATGTATTTGATCCGGGATACAGATTCATGAAACCAAAACTTGCTGATCATGAGTGGGTAAAGAAATTTGATCCTTTGGACACACATGGTCAGGGATTTATTGAAGGCAATGCCTGGACATACAGTTTATTTCTTCCGCAGGATATTGAGCGACTGATCGAAATGAATGGCGGAAATGATGCTTTCATTGCACATTTAGATTCAATTTTCACAATGAAACTTGAAGATAAATACATCGAAAAAAATGAGGATATTACCCGTGACGGTATGATTGGGAATTATGTACATGGTAACGAACCGGGTCATCACCTACCTTATTTATATAACTGGACAGATAAACCATGGAAGACCCAGGATCGCGTAAGGATGATAATGAAAACAATGTATGGAAATAAAGAAGATGGATTATGTGGAAATGATGATGCCGGGCAAATGAGTGCATGGTACGTTTTCAGTGCGCTGGGATTTTATCCTGTTTGTCCGGGATCAAACCGTTACGCTATTGGAAGTCCGATGGTTAAAGATGCAATTCTGCATTTTGAAAACGGGAAGACAATGAAAATTACCACCAGAAACCAGGATATAAATAATGTATTTGTCCGTAAAATCAAATTGAATGGCAAGGAACTGGACCGTAATTATTTATTGCATGAAGAACTTATGAATGGAGGTGTATTGGAGTTTATTATGGGAAAATCGCACTGATTTAAGTTTGGTAATTGTAATTTGATAATTGGAAAATTCTTTATCGCTTTCCGCTTTATAAAATTAATTTAGCAGTAATCTTCTTTTTTCAGATTTAGGTACTTACATTTGTGCTTACTCCCGGGGAGGACCTCTTCACTACTTGCAATTTAATGAGGATCAAAACTACCGAACCGGGAGTTTTTAAAAAAAACAGCATGAAAAAAAGATTCTGGCCCTATTTTTTTGTTTTTATACAGTTTTCAAGCCTGGCATTTTTATTTGCTTCCGCACCAATGATTGCCAAATCCATGCATTGGATGTTAGTGGAGGCAGTCGGTTTTTTTCTAGGAATACTTTCTATTTTAAATATGGGAATTGGAAATTTTAAGGTAACACCCGTTCCTAAAGATGATGCAAAATTTGTTGCTACAGGTATTTATGAATGGGTTCGTCACCCAATGTATTTTGCTCAATTACTGATGGTTGCAGCTCTTGTGATTGAATATTTTACCTGGACTAGAATGATAGTATTGGCGATTTTGTGTGTTAATTTATTGTTTAAAATTCGTTTTGAAGAAAAAAAGCTTTTATTACATTTTCCTGAATACAAAGAGTATATGCAAAAATCGTGGCGCTTTCTTCCCTATTTTTTCTGATTAAAATGACCCGCCTGCAGGAATTTCTAAGTTTTCGTTATGCTTTATCAAACAACCATTCATGGTTGAATTTTCATATTTTCATCTATTAATTTTTTTTGAAAATTTACGAAAATTGAAATTATTCCTGATCTTGTAATTTAAAAGACTTCCCAACTTCAGAAAGAAAACCCAACAATCCGAAATTTAGAAAATTATTCCTTTGATAAACTAAATAAGTCATTATTTTTGCTGACTGTCATTTCTGTTTTACATTTTGCAATCGTTTGCGGAAGTGAAATTTTAAAGTCTGTTTAATCGAAATGGTGGGGCGGTTTATAAATCAACCGTGAAATGGAATTGGATTTTTTTAATTATTAATAACCAAATCTTAAATTTATGATGAACACTGTATTTTGGATTGTTCCCGTGTCTTCGGTGATGGCCCTTTTGTTTGCTTACTATTTCTTTCAAAAAATGATGAAGAACAGTGAGGGAACTGATGAGATGAAGAGAATTGCGCTTTATGTGCGTGAAGGTTCAATGGCATATTTAAGTAGTCAGTACAAAGTTGTAACCAAGGTTTTTGTTGTGTTGGTTATCTTGCTTGGCATACTTGCTTATATGGGTGTGCAGAATCCCTTTGTACCTGTTGCTTTTCTGACAGGTGGATTTTTCTCAGGATTATGCGGTTTCCTTGGAATGAAAACGGCAACCTATGCATCAGCCCGCACTGCCCACGGCGCAAGTCTATCGCTTAACAAAGGTCTTCAAATTGCATTTCGAAGCGGAGCTGTAATGGGTTTGGTTGTGGTTGGTTTTGCACTTCTTGATATTTCTGCCTGGTATTACGCCCTCACACAATGGGTTTATACACCTGAAAACATGCAACATGGTTTAACCTTTATGGGTCTGAATTTTGTTAATCCTGATACATCTGAACATGTAAAAATGATTGAAGTAACTGCAACAATGCTGACTTTTGGAATGGGTGCATCTACTCAGGCTTTGTTTGCCCGTGTAGGCGGTGGTATTTATACCAAAGCTGCTGATGTTGGCGCTGACCTCGTTGGAAAAGTTGAAGCTGGTATTCCTGAAGATGATCCGCGTAATCCAGCCACTATTGCCGATAATGTTGGTGATAATGTTGGTGACGTTGCCGGTATGGGAGCCGACCTTTATGAATCATACGCTGGTTCAATACTAGCGACTGCGGCACTTGGAGCTGCATTACCAATTATTTCCAGCGCTGATGAAGGAAAATATGTCATTGCACCGATGGTAGTGGCTGCTGTTGGAACTTTGATTTCCATTTTAGGAATCTTTTTTGTTCGTACAAAAGAATCCGCTTCACAGAAAAGTTTACTGAATGCCTTACTTATTGGAACAGGAGGTAGTTCTGCTCTGATTCTGGTTGTAGTTGCTCTGATGGCCTATTTTGACTGGATTTCGTTTGGTATTTTTGGATCAGTTGTCGCAGGTTTAGTTGCCGGAGTAATTATCGGTCAAGGAACAGAATATTTCACTTCTGATGAATACAAACCAACAAAAGGTATTGCAAAACAAGCCACAATGGGCGCTGCAACTACAATTATCGATGGTATCGCAGTGGGGATGTTTTCAACCTGGCTTCCTGTTACAGTAATTGTCGCAGGAATTATTGCAGCTTATGGTTCAGCAGGCGGATTCCATGACTTTGGAATGGGCGTTTATGGTATTGGTTTCGCTGCGGTGGGCATGCTTTCGACACTTGGAATTACTCTTGCTACAGATGCTTTTGGTCCGATTGCTGACAATGCAGGAGGTAATGCAGAAATGGCACATCTTCCAAAAGAAGTCCGTGAGCGTACTGATGCGCTTGATATGCTTGGTAACACTACAGCTGCCACTGGTAAAGGATTTGCTATCGGATCAGCAGCGCTTACTGCACTGGCTTTAATGGCCGCCTATATAGAAGAAATCCGTTTATGGATTGGTAAAGTTGCCGAAGGAACGGGTGGAGTAAAACAAGTTGGTGATATCATATTTTATACTGCCAAAGCAGTTGTAACACCTGTTGCAGAGCAAGGCCAGCGGGTTGTTTTACTTACAACCGCATCAATCAGCGATTTTTCTGATGCCTATGATCTTACAGTATTCAATCCTCTATTATTAGGAGGAATTTTCCTGGGTGCAATGATGGCATTTGTTTTTTCAGCCATGACTATGAAAGCAGTCGGTCGTGCTGCTGGCGCAATGGTTGACGAAGTCCGTCGTCAGTTCCGAGAGATTCCGGGTATCATGGAAGGTACCGCAACACCAGAATATGCCAAATGTGTTGCCATCTCAACGAAAGGTGCCCAACGCGAAATGGTAATTCCTTCTTTACTTGCTATTGTGGTTCCGGTAGTCATAGGAATCGTTATGGGTGTTGCCGGTGTCATTGGTTTGATCGTAGGTGGTCTTACAGCCGGTTTTACCCTCGCTTCGATGCTAAATAATTCGGGTGGTGCCTGGGACAATGCCAAGAAGTTTGTTGAAAAAGGAAATTATGGTGGAAAAGGCAGTGAAACTCATAAAGCAAGTGTGGTTGGTGATACAGTTGGCGATCCATTCAAAGATACCAGCGGCCCTTCATTAAATATCCTGATTAAACTCATGACAATGGTAGCCGTTGTAATGGCAGGTCTTACTGTAACATTGAGTCTTTTTTAACAAAAAAATATCATTCTTTTTTGTGAATGATTAATAGATTTAAATTCTGAAGTCCGATAGGCGATTTGCCTGTCGGACTTTTTTAATTATCTTAATTTGTCAAAAAATTCCTTATTTCTGATTAAGCTATTAGAAATCAAAAGCTTTTTTGATATATGACCTAAGTAAGAAAAATTGAATACAATTCATTTGATCTACTGTTTTGAACAAAATATTCAAATTTGCCGTAAATAGTGAGTTGTATGAATTCTTAAGTCAAGAGACTGGCAGATGATGTTGTTTTTTTAACTAAAATTTAAGGTTTTTGTGACATTCATTTTACCGGGAATTTTTTAAAAGTGTATCTTAATCAAAAAAACAGCTCTTGAAACGCCAATTTTTATTTGTCATCCTGATATTTGGGATTTCGAATCTGTTGGAAGTTTTTAGAGTCTGATTCAAAAAACAAAAACCCCTGAAAGTTAAGTCTTTCAAGGGTTTCAGTTAATTTGAAAAAACAAATTATTTTAACAGACTGAAGGTAAAAACGAATAGTTTTCAGCATAATAGAGCATTTGTTTTGTGAAATCATCGGGATACCTAACCACAACATCTTTGATTTTGCCTTCAAATATTTCCACCTCTAATTTAGGATTGATAAAACCGGCGAATGGTGCAATTTTTAGTTTCTCCCATCTTTCAAGTACCTCTTTATGAAGTTCTGCATCTATTTTTACTCCATAGTTTTCAACAAGGTTTTTTGCTGCTTCGTAATCGCCTTCCGATTTAATACGTTGTACTTCACGGAGCAGTTCACCAAATAAGACACGTAATGCCTGATAATCATTTACTTTGAAATAAATTTTGCCTTTTTTCTTTACCTGTTCAACCACTTTTTTGGATTTCCCTTTTTCGAAAACCCATTGTGCAATCAACTGTCTGTTTCTGGCGTGGCTTTCTTCGAGTTGCTGTCCCGGCTCGACACGAACTAACTGGCGCATCATGCTGTTCAACATGAAACTATCATATTCAGCTTTCCCAACTTCCTCATTGGTAACCAAACCACGTTTTATCAGCTCAGGATCAGTAATATAATATAAAGCCACCAAATCAGCACGCGCCTCCTCGATGGTGTTCGAATAACTCTTCAGCGATTCTTTGGGTGTGGAAACACCTTCTGCGAGTTTTCCACTTCCGTGACCTATTACCTCATGCAGTGCTGTGTGGAGTTTCGAAGCCAACGGCGCAAAATCACGGATGCGCTGCTGTTGTTCCGGTAAATAAAATTCCTCAATGCTTCCGGTGCTTTTGGATGCATTTTCATAGGCATCTTCAATATTGCCCAAAGAAACGGATTTCGATCCATGTTCTGATCTTATCCAGTCGGCATTCGGCAGATTGACACCTATCGGAGAAGTTGGTGAACAATCACCTGATTCTGCAATCACCTGAATCACTTTAAAACTAACACCTTTCGGATCTGAACGTTTATATTTTTTGTCGATGGGTGAGTTCTTTTCGAACCAACCAGCCATCTCACTGATTGATTGAAACCTGATAGTAGCTTCCTCATCACGTATTGAAACCATGGATTGCCATGAACCGTGAAATCCCATCGGATCAGCATACACTTCGATGAAGCCATTCACGAAATCAATAGCAGGTTCGGTATCTTTCACCCATAATATACTATATTCATCAAATGCCTTCAGGTCACCGGTTTCATAAAATTGAACTAGTTTCAGAATGCTTTGTCGTTGCAGTTCTGATTCTGCATATTTATACGCATGCTCTAAAAAAATCACGATTTTACGGATCGCTTTGCCGTATAATCCATCTGATTTGTATACCAATTCTTTGATTATACCATCTTTTTTGATCAGTTTACTGTTCAATCCATGCGAAACAGGGGTTTTATCTTCAGGATTGGTTTTTGAAGCATAAAATGCTTCGACTTCGGCTTGTGTAAGGTTTTCGTAGAAATTACAAGCTGAACCAACAATGTGATCTGTGCCTTCATCCTGCTGCAAACGCTTGGGAGCAACCGCCGGGTTGAATATCTGATCTTTGATAAACTTATACAATTCTGTCTGTGACTGATGAACATTCAAAGGAAGTTTTTCATCATGGATATCAAAAAACAATTTCCTGAAATAACTTTCAGTAAATCCGGCCTGCAACTTATCCATCGAATTATGGTGGTGTAAACCATTCGAAAACCAGAATTTCTTCACATAAATCATGAAGTTATTCCATGATTCAGAATTGCGGCTGCCCCGATAATGCAGTACAATAGCTTCCAGACAACGTCGGATCAGGATATTGTATTTATAGTTTTGATCCATATTGATATCACGTCCGGTCATTGCCGCCTGATACAAATACCAGGCGAATATTTTCTGGTTCAATGAGAGGTTTTCAAAACCTTCAATGCGGTATCTGAGTATTCTGGTGTCAGCAAATTGTTCGGTTTGCCATATGAAGTCGTTATTCATAATTGTGTATGTTATTTTAGTAGTGAGCTAAAGTGAACTAGAGTGAACTAGAGTGAACTAGAGTGAGCTAAAGTGAGCTAAAGTGAACTAGAGTTAATAAACTCCGAACTCCGCATTTCGAACTCCAATTATCCTTTATAAAAAGGTAACTTCACGATCTTTGCAGGTACAAGCTTTTCGCGGATATTGATAAAAATTTCTGAACCCAGTTTACCATATTCACTTGAAACATAACCCATACCGATCCCTTTCTTTAACATAGGTGACATTGTGCCTGAAGTGACTTTTCCAATTACATCACCTTTGGCATTGCAAATCTCATAATCATGTCTTGGCACACCTTTGTCAGAAATTTCGAATGCTTTTAGCATTTTTGTCGGCCCATTGGCTTTGATCTTCTCCATTTTGCTACGGTCAACAAAATCATTGCCATCTACAAATTTCGTAATCCATCCTAATCCGGCTTCTATTGGTGAAGTAGTGTCATCAATATCGTTTCCGTAGAGGCTAAATCCCATCTCGAGGCGCAGAGTGTCACGTGCGGCTAATCCAATTGGTTTGATTCCAAATTCAGCGCCTGCTTCAAGCACTGCCTGATAAATCTTTTCAGCATCCTCGTTTTTGAAATAAATTTCACATCCACCGGCTCCGGTATACCCTGTGGTGGAGAACAGTATGTCTTTGATGCCTGCAAACTCAATCACCTTAAAGGTATAATATTCCATATCAGTAACTTTGGTTGAAGTAAGTTTCTGCATGGCTTCGAGCGCCAATGGTCCCTGTACTGCCAATTGCGAAGTTACATCTGAAACATTGGTGAGTTTTGCGCCGAAACTGTTGTTATCATTTACCCAGTTCCAGTCTTTATCGATATTGGATGCATTTACTACCAAAAGATATTTTTCTGCATTAAAACGGTAAACAAGCAAATCATCCACGATACCACCTTTACCATTCGGATAACAGGAGTATTGTATTTTGCCATCGTACAATGCTGCTACATCATTGGTTGTCAGATGTTGAACAAGATTAAATGCATTCGGTCCTTCCACCCAGAATTCACCCATATGAGAAACATCAAAAACCCCAAGTTTTAAGCGAACAGTTTCATGTTCAGCATTTACACCTTCGAATTGAACCGGCATTTCAAATCCGGCAAAAGGAACCATCTTGCCTCCCATGGCATGGTGCACCTTGTTTAACGCAGTTTTTTTCATTATAATATTTTATAAAAAGTTGTAAATGTGTGAGTTAAAATAAACTTACACGTTATTTAAATTTTGTACAAAAGTACGAAATAAGTTGTTGTACTTTCTAATTCCAATGGATTTGATAATGATAAGATTAATAATAAAACTTCGTTATTATTACCTTACAGAAGCCTGTTAAATTGGAATACTCCGGGTTCAGGATCTCTTGTTTTGATAATCAAGTCGCATAATCGAGGCATTTTATTTACTTTTACGCTTAATAAAATCAAATCAGAGGCATTTTTTAGCATGAAAATATTGTTTAGAAGTACACTTATAAGTCTGGCAATCCTATTGATATCGCTTTCAAAAGCTTATTCGGCTTTTCTTCTGATACCAATGGATGAAAGTCAGACAAATCATTTGAAGGCCTATGGGATTGCATTCTGGGTTTTGAAACAGGATGTGCAAATCAGCTGGTTATTAAATTATCGTGGTGGCAGTTATATGATGCCTTATAGTCAGGGATTCGAAAAGGAATGTAAAATAAGGAATGTGTATTATCAGGTAATTGCTGATGCCCAGGCAAATGCTATTTTGCTTGAAATTGCTGATCCGGGAGTGAATATGGATGAGATGCAGCTGCAGAAAGTGCCGAGGATTGCAGTTTATTCGCCTAAAAACAAATTGCCATGGGATGATGCTGTAACACTGGTTTTAAAATATGCTGAAATTCCTTATGATGTAATTTATGATGATGAGGTTCTGGATGGTGTTTTACCCATGTACGACTGGTTGCACCTGCACCATGAAGATTTCACCGGTCAATATGGTAAATTCTGGTCACGGTACCGCAGTTATCCATGGTATCAGGAGGATGTAAAGATGCAGGAAGAATCGGCGAAGCGACATGGTTTTTCAAAAGTTTCGGAACTCAAACTGGCCGTAGCAATGAAAATTCGAGAATTTGTGGCTGGTGGTGGTTATATGTTCGCCATGTGTTCGGCTACTGATAGTTATGATGTTTCACTGGCGGCAATCGGACTTGATATCTGTGATATAATGTTTGACGGAGATCCCGTCAATCCTGGTGATCCGGATCGTTTGAATTATGATAATTGTTTTGCTTTTACAGATTTCAGCCTTTCGACCAATCCTCAGGAATATGAGATTTCGGATATTGATGTCACCAATCATCGTCAGCAACGACTGAACGAAAGCAATGATTTTTTTACATTGTTTGATTTTTCAGCCAAATGGGATCCTGTACCAACCATGCTAACGCAAAATCATGAAAAAATTATCCGGGGATTCATGGGGCAGACAACTGCGTTCGACAAACCAAAAGTGAAATCGTCAGTAATCGTTCTGGGCGAGAATAATGTTGCCAATGAGGATCGTTATATTCATGGTACGTTTGGCAATGGTTTCTGGACTTTTTTTGGAGGACACGATCCGGAAGATTACCAGCACATGGTTGGCGATCCCCCAACTGAACTGGATTTGTTTCCCAATTCACCTGGTTACCGTCTGATATTAAATAATGTATTATTTCCAGCAGCGAAGAAGAAAAAACAGAAGACTTAGAATATTGAACCTAAGTCTATTATAACTTATGAATTTTTATTTACTTCACCAGCCATTGCTGTTCAAATTCGAATAAATCGCTATCCATTTCAAATCTGAAACGCGACATACAAATTTTTGGTGTTTCGTTACAAATCAGTGTCCCGGAAGATACAACGGGTGACGAAATATCTATCTGCGATTTTCCATAGGTAAGGTATGAGCAATCTTTCTGCAATTGTGAAGGTGTGGTTGAAGCACACGATAATATTCGCCCTGCATAATCAATATAGTTGCAAGTTGTGCTGATCGAAATGGTATCATCCACAGCATAATACTCAGAGTCACCAGATTTTATGTAATCATATGAATTTTGACCCGACATGGCTGCCCAATTATTGTCAACAGTATCTGTGGTGCTTTTGAAGTTTGTAAATTCCTGAATGTAAGAAATGGAAGAAGTTGTTTTATTCTCAAGTATTACTGTACAAAATTCTGAAGAAACAGTATTTTTAGGTGTATAATCGCAAGTAAAAGTTTTAAAATTAAAGACAGCAGTTGATCCTACAGCATTTACTCCTCCAGATATCTCAACACTGATTACACCCTGAAGCCATCTGTCGTGGACGAAGCTACCAGTTCCGTAATCCATAAAGAGTGTATCAATGGTACCACTTGTGTTTAATCTAAGGTAACATCCTTCAAAGATTGAATTGTTTGATGCGATGAGCAAAGAGTCATTGATAGCTTTTATATAAGTTGTAGTTACTTCACTTATTGTATGCTGCAACAAGCTGATATTGTGTACACTATTGAGTTGGTGCTGGTAATTGACTTCGGTATTCTTGTCTTTACATGCTGAAAACGAATATATGAGTACAATTAATATGGAAATAAAAAAAATCAGTTTTCTCATTTTAGGGTTTTCTAATGTAAGTTTCAAATCTATAAACAAAATTATTCTGGGGATCATTATTAACTATTTCTTTTTCAATAGATTCCCAATCATTAAACGGTATTTCAGGAAAAAAAGTATCAGCATCGAAGTCTTTTTCAATTATCGTCAGATACAACTTATGGGCCAGAGGAAGAAATTGGCGATAAACGGATCCGCCACCTATCACAAAAACTTCATCCTCATTTTTCACAAGATTGAGTGCCGCCTGAATAGAATTAACTGTTTCACAACCTTCAATCACATCATTTGGAATATCACTTAAAATAATGTTTCTGCGCTTGGGCAATGGACCGGAAGGTAAAGATTCAAGTGTTTTTTTTCCCATAATGACAGTGTGTCCGGCAGTTATTTTTTTAAATCTTTTCAGATCATTCGATATATGCCAGAGCAACTGGTTGTTCAGTCCTATCGCGTTGTTCTGTGCAATAGCGACAATTATGGAAATTGTGGTATGTTTAGATTCAGTCATTCTTTGTTTTATATTGAAATATCTCCTTTGATATGTGCGTGTGGGTGATAATTTTCGAGAGTAAAATCTTCAAATCTGAAGGCAAAAATATCCATTATTTCCGGATTTAAACGCATTGTCGGTAATTGTCTGGGTTCTCTGCTAATTTGCAATTTAACTTGTTCAATGTGGTTTGAATAAATATGGGCATCTCCAAAAGTCAGAATAAAATCACCGGGCTCCAATCCTGTAACCTGCGCTACCATCATCGTAAGCAATGCATAAGAGGCAATATTAAAAGGTACTCCAAGGAAAATATCAGCACTTCGCTGGTACATCTGGCACGATAGTTTATTATTGGCAACATAAAACTGAAACCAGGCATGGCAGGGTGGGAGAGCAGCTTTTCCTGATGCAACGTTTTCAGCAAAACTTTTTTCTGGAAGCGGCAACACTGAAGGATTCCATGCAGCCACAATATGTCTCCGACTGTCCGGATTATTTTTTATACTTGTGATCACCTCCGAAAGTTGGTCAATGTTTTCATTGTTCCAGTTGCGCCATTGGGATCCATAAACAGGCCCGAGATTGCCATTTTCATCTGCCCATTCATTCCATATCGAGACTTTGTTTTCGTTCAAATAGGCAGTATTGGTATCGCCAGAAATGAACCAAAGTAACTCATGAATGATTGAACGGAGATGAAGTTTTTTTGTAGTAACAGCTGGAAATCCATCCTGAAGATTAAACCGCATCTGGTGACCAAAAATGCTTAAAGTCCCGGTTCCTGTCCGGTCTTCTTTTTTAACGCCTTCATTCAGAACACGTTGAATTAGTTCAATATATTGTTTCATGCAGGTTTTTAGTGTTTAAGTTTTGATTTTGAAACGTAAACATCAAGCAAATTGCTTTCTGGATGCTACGGCAGTACAAAGTAAGGAAATGAATGAAAACGGTACAAGCAAAGGATCAAAATTTCTTTTTTCGACGTTGAATTTCATCCCGGATTATTGATGCTTTTTCAAATTCTTCATTTTCAATCGCTTGATTTAAAAGACTTTCAAGTTCTGATAGAATATATTCTGAAAATTCATTTTCTTCAACTTCTTCTTCTTCAATCGGATTAGTTGTAGAAGGATTTTCTGTTTCCTCAAGCGTTATGCCCGCTTCATTTAATATATGTTGATAAGTAAATATCGGACATTCATAACGGATTGCAATAGCTACAGCATCAGAAGTCCGGGCGTCAATTTCACTTATTTCATCATTTTGTTTGCAAACCAACAAGGCATGAAAAACACCTTCCTTAAATTTGTGAATAATAACTTCCACTACTTCAATCCCATAGAAAACCAACATGTTTTTTAATAAATCATGTGTCATAGGACGTGATGGCTGAAGTTTTTCCAATCCAAGCGCTATTGCCTGTGCTTCAAAGCCTCCAATGATTATTGGTAGTCTCCGCCTGCCTCCTGTTTCGCCTAAAATCAATGCGTAGGATCCGCTTTGGGACTGACTGTAAGACATTCCAACTATTTCGAGAGCAATCTTATTCATGGGGTTTGTCGGATATATTTCAAAAAATAAAATTAACACATTTTTATATACATAGCCTCATAAAGTTTAAGTTCATGAATTCGGTGACCTTACTGACGAAAATTTTCAATACACCTTAATTACTTTAATTCTGATGTGTGAAATTCTGTTATGAAATTCACAATACCACTTGTTTTTTAACCAGCATATCAGGAACAATTTCTACCTTTGTACCAACGAACAAAATGGCGGATTGCTAACGCTGTTAATTATCTAATTCAAACCATAAAATATACTTAAAAGTATGATAACCAATAACTTTATTCATCGTCATATCGGTCCATCTGACGAACAGTTACCCGAAATGCTTAGTAAAATCGGTGTTAGTTCGGTGAAGCAACTGATTGATGAAATTGTTCCTGCCAACATCCGTTTACCCAAACCACTCAATATTGGCAAGGGAATGAATGAATTCGAATATGTCAATCATTTGAAAGAGCTTGCTGGCAAAAATAAACTCTATAAATCTTTCATTGGATTGGGCTATTACAATACCATTACACCTGGAGTTATCACTCGTAATGTGCTTGAAAATGCAGGCTGGTACACAGCATATACACCTTATCAGGCTGAAATTTCTCAGGGCAGGCTTGAGGCGTTGTTGAATTTTCAGACAATGGTGTGCGATCTTACCGGATTACCCATTGCAAATGCTTCTCTGCTTGATGAAGCTACTGCCGCTTCGGAAGCGATGATTATGTTTTACAATGCACGCAGCCGTCAGCAGGAAAAGCAAAATATAAATAAGTTTTTTGTTTCTGACAGAGTATTTCCTCAAACACTGGATGTTATAAAAACCAGGGCGATTCCTTTAGGAATTGATGTGGTTGTTGGTAGTGCGGATAATGCGGACTTTGATCAAAGTTATTTCGGTCTTTTAATACAGTATCCTGATCAATTTGGTCTGGTGAAAGATTATACTTCACTAGTTCAGAAACTGAAAGCGCTTGAAATTCAGGTTGCTGTTGCAGCTGATCTGCTAAGTTTAAGTTTGTTGATTCCTCCTGGTGAATGGGGAGCCGATGCTGTTGTAGGAACTACACAGCGATTTGGTGTTCCGATGGGATTTGGTGGGCCACACGCCGGATATTTCGCAGTCACTGAAAAATATAAAAGGGGTATTCCCGGAAGAATCATTGGTGTTTCAAAGGATGCAAACGGCAAACCCGCTTTGCGTATGGCTTTACAAACCCGCGAACAGCATATTAAACGTGAAAAAGCTACATCAAATATCTGTACTGCCCAGGCATTGCTGGCTTCTATGGCTGCTTTTTATGCTATCTATCATGGACCAAAAGGAATCAGACAAATTGCCCGTCATATCAATATTCTGGCTGCCGTTCTTGAAAAAGAAATGGCAATCATTGGCGTAAAGCAATTGAATAATGCATATTTCGATACATTGTTGTTCGAATTACCCGCTGTGGTTACATCTGAAGAATTGACAACCGCTGCTGAAGAAGCTGCCATGAATTTCCGCTACAGTGGTGGAAATTTATTTGGAGTTAGTTTTGATGAAACCACTACACTGGCCGACGTTAATTTGATTGTAGGATTGGTTGCCGGTTTGATGAAAGTCGCACATACTGACTATGTATGTATTCCTTCTGAATGTGAAATCATGAATACTTTTCCTGATTCAATGTCACGCAAATCAACTTTCATGACACATCCTGTCTTCAATAGTTGCCATTCAGAAACCGAAATGATGCGTTATCTGAAACAACTCGAAAACAGGGATCTTGCAATGAACCGTTCCATGATTCCGTTGGGATCATGCACTATGAAACTAAATGCCGCAGCGGAATTATTTTCACTTAGCTGGCCTGAATTTGCTAGTATTCATCCGTTTGTGCCTGCAGATCAGGCTCAAGGTTATCTTGAACTCATCGATACACTGGCGAAAGATCTATGTGAAATAACCGGTTTTAAGGCAATATCTTTTCAGCCAAATTCAGGGGCAAGTGGTGAATATGCTGGTTTACTGGTTATTCGTGCATATCTTCAAAGTATTGGACAACAACACCGTACCATCTGTTTGATCCCATCATCGGCCCACGGAACAAATCCAGCCAGTGCAGTTATGGCCGGTATGAAAGTTGTTGTAGTGAAATGTGATGAAAATGGTAATATTGATCTTGTTGATTTACAAATCAAAGCTACTGAAAATAAGGAAAATCTGGCTTGTCTGATGGTTACTTATCCATCAACACATGGAGTTTACGAAGATGGCATAAGAGATGTCATGCAAATTATCCATTCTAAAGGAGGACAGGTTTATATGGATGGTGCCAATATGAATGCACAGGTTGGATTGACAAGTCCGGGATATATTGGTGCAGATGTTTGCCACCTTAACTTACATAAAACATTCGCTATTCCTCATGGTGGTGGTGGTCCGGGTGTCGGACCAATCGGTGTTGCCGAACATCTGGTTCCTTTTCTTCCGGGCCATCCAATGCTCGAAAATGTTGGTAACAATGCGATTACTGCTGTTTCCGCGGCACCTTACGGAAGTGCGATGATTTTACCTATTTCCTATGGCTACATCAAACTTTTAGGTGGCGAAGGATTGACAACCGCTACTGAAATGGCTATCGTCAATGCCAATTATTTGAAAGCCCGTCTCGAAGATTACTTTCCAATTCTTTATACCGGAAACAATGGTCATGTGGCACACGAAATGATTCTCGATTGTAATAAATTCAGCAAAACTGCAGATGTTGAGGCTATTGATATTGCGAAGCGATTGATGGATTACGGCTTCCATGCACCTACAGTTGCGTTTCCTGTTCATGGAACACTTATGGTTGAACCAACCGAGAGTGAGCCTCTGAATGAAATGGATCGTTTTGTGGATGCGATGATTTATATAAGAGAAGAGATTGCCGAGATTGAAAACGGGAAAGCCATTAAACATAACAATGTAATTTCAAATGCACCACATACATTGAAAATGGTTGCCGGAACAGATTGGAGTTTTCCTTATTGCCGCGAAAAAGCAGCTTTCCCAATGAAAAATGATTTGGTTGACAAGTATTTTCCTCCAGTCACACGCATCGACGATGCTTTTGGCGACCGAAACTTAACCTGTACCTGTCCACCGGTTGAGGATTATATCAAATAATTCAAAAGAGCTAATGATATAGAAAAGTCAGCGACAAGTATTGTTCGCTGACTTTTTTTTGATCCTGATTTTTTATGAAAGAATTATTTATAAAGGAAGAAAATTTGTCGTAAGATTTTGTGATTAAGATTGCCTAACTTTAAAAAGAAATTGAGAACATAAATTAGGATGTCGGATATTGAACTGATTAAAATCATTCTTTCAGGGGATAAAAATACATTTGCAGTTTTGGTCGAAAAGTACCAACAGATGGTTTTCAGAGTTTGTCGAGGTTTTGTTGTTTATAAAGAGGATGCGGACGATTTGATGCAGGAAACTTTTATCAAGGCGTTTCGGGCATTGGATACATTTAATCAGCAGGCAGCTTTTTCTACCTGGATTTATCGGATTACGCTGAATACCTGTTTGAATTATAAACGAAAAAACGAAAGAAACCGTTTTTTTCTACGAATTAATATGTCTGAAGTCAGAGATGTGAAAAAATCCGGATCTTCCATGTCACAAGGAATCAGACAAGCCGATCAGCAGCTAATTGATGATCAGAATTCAATGAAAATTAAACAAGCCATTGGCAGGCTTCCGGAAAAACAACAAACCGCATTCCTTCTGAGTAAGTATGAAGAAATGCCACAACAGGAAATCGCGTTGGTTATGAATTTATCACTCGGAGCAGTGGAACAATTATTGTTTCGGGCCAGAGAAAATTTAAGAAAACAACTTACTGATTACTATAAACAAAATTTTATGCAACCGTAAGAATAAATAAACGAGAATGTCTAATGAATTGATAACGAGTTTTCTTTCAGTTCAATAATAGAGAGTCAAATTCAAGAAAAAATGAAAAATTCCAAGAACAAAATTCACTCCGAAAGTATCATCAGTATAATTGATGATGTGATTGGTAGAGAAAGGCTTGAAAAACCCGATTCATCTGGAATAATGCGAATTATGGCTGCATTGGAAGAGGAAGTTCATGTTGCCCGAACAAACCTTTGGAATAAGGCCTTCCGAATTACGGTCGCCACAATTGGTCTCGCAGCGTCCATTGCTATTGGTATTGGATTGGGCGGTATTTACAGTCACACTCCTGATTATTATGAATATAGTGTTATGGTGCATGATGCACAGATTGAAAATCTGGATTTATTAATTGGAGAATAACAATATTGACAAAAATGAAACGAAATACAGTATTGATCTGGGCTGTGATTGTGCTTGCTCTGATGAATCTTGCCACAGTAGGAACGATCATATACCATGTTGAGACGGATGGTAAAACCAACGATACTATCCAATTAATGGTAAATGATTTTAAGTTAAACAATAGTATTATTGCTGAAACACTTGGGTTAAACGCTAATCAAACTGATGATTGTAAAATAATTTTGAATGAATTCAGACAAGCGGTACGTGAAATACATACAGGTTTGAATATGAACCGGGCTGGTTTGTTTGTAGAGTTACAAAAAGAAAAGCCAGATACTCTTGTTTGTAACAGGTTTTCAAATGAAATTGGTGAATTACACAAAGATCTGAAGATAAAAACAAGCCATTTCTATCTGCAATTGAAAAATCTTTGTCCTTCAGGCAGAGAGGAAAACTTACATCAATTGCTGGCCCCTCTTTTTTATTCAGAAAATAGTTTTGGACAGGCTGGTGGCAGACAGCACAGATTCCGCGGCGGGCGTGGAAATCAATAGATTATAAATGTTTTAAAAAATTTAAAATTATGAAGATCAAATTATTATTAACAGGTTTTTTCCTTCTGGCTACAACTATTGTTGTCAATGCTCAGAATAAAACTACAGATCCTGTCAAGGAAAATGGAAAACAAACCACAGGTTTTGTAGACAAAAACAATGATGGTGTTTGCGATAATTATCAGAATGGTGTAAAAAGTGGTTCTTGTTTTCGAAAGGGAAACTGTAATGGACAAGGCAGACAATTTAGATACAGAAATGGCCAATGTCAGGCCGGCCAAAAAAGTAAATTATGTGGTAAGCAGGCTGGCAGAGGTCCCAACTTTATTGATACGGACAAAAATGGAGTTTGTGATACATTTGAAAACAGAAATAAATAGGTGTTTTATAACTATCAAAGAAACTGTCTGGATTTTATTTTTGAGTAGTTTTTTGAAGAATTAAGTCTTCAGACGAGGCAAAATTGACGCTAATAGCAGCGCTATTGACGGATATTTTAACGAAGTATGAGGGCTTGATTCACAAAAAAATACCAAAGGATAAATTTAAGACAATTTCTAATTATTAATTATTTTCCTTACAGTAATTTTATCACCTGAAATTACTTTTACTAAATAGGTTCCACTTTTTTCTGCTTTAAAGAACGCATGGTCATCATTGCAAGCAAAACTTGTAACAATTTGTCCGAGGCAATTTGTAACAATTATTTCCTTTTCAGATTGATCCGGAAAGTCGATGGAAAAATTCCCCTGACCAGGATTCGGGTAAACAATACATTCGGAAATATTGGTGAGTTCATCATCGATTCCGGTTGTTATTAATCCGTTAATATCATATTGTCTAAAAAAGCGCCAAATTTCTGCACTTGCACTAAAATCCATATTGGTAATACCTATGTTAAAAGAAGCGCCAGGCCAGGTATGTCCGCCACCCATAATTTTGAACAATTCAACACGACAACCTGAATCGCCATTATTAAATACCTGAAGTTCAGCTGTGCAGCCGTCTGTTGGATCGATATCAGGTATTTGCGTGATGACAGGAACCATTGAACAATTATTGTATTGTGCCCAATAGGCAACCAATTCATCAATCGGAACAAAAAATGCGTTTCCATTATAAGGCACTGTACCATCAGCGGTTCCATGAATTTCCATCACCGGGGTTGCGTGTAAGGCATTACATGAATTGAAATGATCATAAACCATACTTCCTGTAACTGAAGCAATAGCGGCAATTCTTTCACTTAACTTACAGGCAAGTTCGTAGCTCATGAAACCACCATTACTCATACCGGTTGAGTATATGCGATTCTGGTCGATCGTATAATCTGAACTTAATGTATCAATAAGTGCTGAAAGGAACCCAATATCATCAACAGTTGATGTCCCAAAAGTATTCCAGAAACGATTGTTTTGAGCATCGAGTGTGCCATTGGGATGTACAATAATAAACCCGGCTGTGTCCGCGATGGGTTTGAAATTACCATAAACTTCCTGTTCTAAATTATTTGATCCGAATCCATGCAGATTGAAAAGCAGAGGGACTGCATGCGAAGGATTATAAATATTGGGAATATACGCACGGTAAGTGCGTTCAATACCATCAAAAATAAAACTTCCGCTGATAGTGGTCTGTGAAAAGCCTCCTGTTTGGAGAAATAGGGCGATTAAAAATACAAGACTTGTTTTAATTTTCATGTTGTTTTTTGTTTTATACGGACGTTGAAATATTTATGATTGGAAAGCTATTCAACTTTTAAGAATTTCTTCTGATAAACAGTTTTATCTGAAATAACTCTTGCTATCCAGAAACCAGGTGTTAGTTTTTTTGTGTCTAAATGAATGTATGTTAGTTCCTTGCCAGAATATATTGTTTCCGATTTAATTATCGACTGACCAAACTGATTAATACACTCCACGTAAATTTCTTGTCCAGGTTTGGTAAGAATTTCAATATTTAAAAAATCAATGACCGGGTTCGGGTAAATATTGATTTGTGGCTGATTTAAAATCAATTCGCTTGTGCCAACGCTGTTACAGTTACCAGGCATATTATTGTCGAGCCACGAAAGACGATTGTGCATCCACTCTTTCAGTGAGGAAATTTCGGCAGCATAAGTGGCAGGTATTGGTTCGGGATTAGGCCAGACATAAATGCCCAGAATTGGCCATACCTGAAAGTTTCTTTGTTGGGATTCATCAAGCAGAGTTGCAACACTATCGATATATTGGTCGAACCATATATCACTTAAAACGGTTTCTCTTTTTTCTAACCATCTGCATTTCAAGTTGTTTGCAAAAACGGAATCCTGTAGTAATCTGTCCCACCAAAAAGGAACCTGCCAGAAATCGTCCGCACATGGATACTGATATGCCCATCCTGTATATTCAGTACCCCCGCAGTAATTCGCGTTATGCCAGGCAATATCGTAATCCCAAACCGGACCCAAGCGAAGTTTGCCGCCCAAACTCTCGCGCTGTTTATGCACGAATGTACTTAACCGGTAACCATCAACATTTTTGCTAACCTCGTTAACAATTAAATAATCGATAAAGGTAGCCTCTACTGCATATTTCCTGAATCCACTTACCGGGTCATCAAAGTCATTCCCAGACAATACATTTTCAAAAGTGCTGACATAATTTTGAATATATGTTTTTTGAGTGGCGGTTATATCATCTGATTTTGGAAATTCGTACTGATAAAAAATTGTTTGTCCGTTATCATGGTTTGGAGGAGGAAAGTCAGAAATCCAACCGTCTCCGCCACTTCCTGTAGTTTTATCAATTTTAAAAATATATCCCCCTGTAAGCTCATCACCCGAATTTTGATCGGGTTTAAGTTTGGCAATATCCACACGGTTGGCATCACGTTTTATTTTTTCAGAAAATATGTAAATGCCTTTATACATGCCATTTATCACTACTTCCACATATTTATAACGTGTTGCATAATTATTCAGATTTCGAAATGTCTGGTATGCCATTGCATTACGGACAAAAGTTTTATCGGAGTAATTTGCGTTCAGAATCCAATCACTTTCTTCTGGCATTCCGAGTAAAGAGGCTTTTATTTCCTCACCTGCTTCGTCCCAGGTTTCGAATCCATAGCTTTTTTTTGGATGCATTTGTGAACTTGATCCACGTATTTCGATGCCTGCGTAAGCATCATAAACTGGTGTGTCAGTTATGTGGTTTCGGTTTCCAGGACCATTGTCAATTATTTTCATTTCAACTAATATCTTAGGGTCATCAGGAATATCTTGTCCATTGGTATTGATAAGGACAATCGGAAGATTGGAGTTGTCAAAGTGGAAGGGCCCTGTGGGATTATTACCAAAAGTAATGCTCCAGCTCAACAGGTTTCCCTGATCTGCATAAGCATACATATCCAGAATATGAAGTCTCCATATTCCATTTCCATTTCTGCCATCATTGATGTTGCCCAGCATTTCCTGTGGCTTAAAATATCCGGTAAAAGGAGGAATTCCTTCAACAATATACACGCTGGCGGTATCAGTGAAATGTGTATTTGTGTAATTGTCACCATCCCAGCCATTTGCATAAGAAAGTAAAACCATATCACCATTTGGCGCTACCAATGAGAATTGTAAATCTGAATCGTAAGGATGTGTAAGGTTAACCGAAACCATTGCCAAACCATGGATCGTATCAATAACTGCCGGACTTAGTCCACTCACCGTAATTGGAAATGAGATTGAATTACCGTCATCCGGAATGATTCCGCCGGTCCCAAAGAAGGTTTGGGCGTTTAAACGTAAGATCAGGGTTAAAGTGAAAATAATAAGGAGCGCTTTTTTCATTGAATTTAAGTTCGAATATGAGATTTACAAAAATAGGTCTTTTGCCTGAAATGGGTCAATGAAAAATCATGAAACGATCTAATTTGGACGTTTTAAAACTTTCTTTTTTGTTGATATTTCATGTAAAAGCCATAAAAGCACTTTTGCTAAGGATTGGGCAGGGAAACTGCAAAAGTTAAGAATTATATTTTAATGATTTTCTGTCGGGATGATAATTGCTTACCATGAATATGAATTGTATAAATACCTTTCCCATAATTACTTAATGGTAATTTGAAAGATGATATTTTTTCAGTAATTTCAATTTTTTGCACAACCATCCCATTGAAGTTTATCACTTCAATCGTATAAGGTACAGGCACTGCCCCCATGTCGGAAATGATGATTTGATCAACTGTCGGATTTGGATAAAATGTGAGTGATGTTTTGTTTTTATGCTGTTTGATAAAAGTCACACTGTTTAGTAAATCATTCAGATCTAAGTCAATATATTCACTTTGATAGGCAGGAAGGTCATTTTTAACACCAATCCTGAAATGATTTATGGCAGGTGCAAACTGCATTACCTGAATATTGTTACTCTGGTGTGACCAATCACGCATCAGATCCCAGTTTTCCTCAGGGCCAATAAGTGTTCCGTCTCCTATATGATTGCGGATGTTGTTATACCGGTTGCAAAAGTGCATGAGGTTATTCCTGGCAATCTGATTGTTAGCGCTGTACAAATTGTCTCCTGGAATACTGTCAGGGAACGTGTTATTACGATAAACATGTGTAGGTGCTGTGGGGGTTATTTCTGCAACAATGGCTGTCAGGTCATCAGATGAAACATTATCTGACAATCCATTGATTAGATAACCACTTGCAAAACCGTTTGGTGAATCATCAAGCGAATTTTTAATGTCAATCACGTTACAGTTGCCGTCACTATTATAATCCGATTTTTCGAGGGCATCGCGCATTGCAAACCAGATTGGTTTATATGATTTATTTTGTTGACCGTTACTTGTATAATCAGCCATAACATGCTGAAATACACCTAAATAATTATTTACTCCTGATAGTGCACCCATCATTCCGGTAAATCCGATAAGCATCCAGTTTTGTTCCGATTCTTCAGTAGGCTGATGAATCACTATAAGATGATTGCTTAATAAGGTAGTGTTACTCGACCAATCCAGATGTCTTGTTATGATCGCTTCACCATTGAGATCCGTATTGGTTGTGGCATCGCCCCAGCTCATCAGGCTGGAACAACCCAACCCTGAACTTTTCCCTAAAATACCCTGTATGTCCAGCATACAATTGCCTACTAACATATCTGTAACATCCAGATTTTGCGTGTTGGTTCCGGATTCTGTCATACCGTCAATAATTGCCTGGGCTTCCATGATGTAAACTTCATTAATTTGAAAATTACCTTCAGCAAGGATTAAATTTCGGGCGGTGTTGTAATAATTACCAAACATTGGTTTTATATAATTGTCAAAAATGTCATTTATTTCATTTCCAGTTATATAACCATAAGCATAACCCCTTTCAGTGTGGGTTCCCCAAACCCTTATTATCTTAAAATCAAGGGTGTCAAGAAGAATCTCTCCTTGAATTTCCTGAGCATTTGATGTTTGCGGGACAATTAATCCCAGTACTATAACTGTAATTAAAAACATCCGGTCTTTAATGGCAACGATTTTTTTAATGGCATTCATCGCTGATTAGGTTTGGTTATTAATCGGTTCAGAAAAAATACTGATCAAAAGTACAATCATTCATTTTTTATTTCAAGCGATTTTTTAATATTCTGTATTGATCATTTTAATGAGTAATAATGAAGCAATTTCTTTCTCTGTTTCTGGAATGTAAACAAACTGAATCCAGATCTAACAAAAATGGACATCCTAAAATCAGGATGCCCATTTGAATTATAGAAAACTGTAAGTTAAATACAGCCAGTTTCCCTCAGACTTTTATGAATTTTCTCCCACGTACGTTCTATATCGTTATCAAGCCCGACGCTGAAACGTACCATTCCTTCAGATAGACCCATCTCGCGCTGAACTTCTTCGGGAACTTCAGATGAGGTACTTTTACCACTGTTGCTAAATAGTGTTTTAAAATACCCGAGGCTGACTGCCAGATAACCAACATCTTCGATCTCCATTTTCTCCATTAGTTTACTTGCTTGCTCAGCAGTGCCAAGATCAATGGCTATCATACCGCCAAATCCAAACTGCGGATCCATCATTCTTTTCAGAGTCTCATGTCCTTTATTTGTTGGTAATCCGGGATAATGAATGGTAACGCCTGCTTCTACAAATTTATTGGCCAGGTACATCGCATTAAAACTGTGCTGTTTCATACGTAGATGCAGAGTATGCATGTTTTTCAAAATACTTGAACTTCGCATGGGGTCGAGAACAGGCCCAAGTAACATGGCTGTGCCGCTATTTACATCGATCAGCTGACCAATGAAATCATGAGTTCCGCAAATTGCTCCAGCAACACAGTCGTTTTTTCCATTGACAAATTTTGTCAGACTATACACTACAATATGCGCTCCTAAACGAGAAGGAGTAACCATCATTGGTGTAAAAGTGTTGTCAACAACAAGTTTGATATTATTTTCATTTGAGATTTTGGCCAGAGCCGGGATGTCGCTTATCTGCAACATAGGATTAGTCATTGTTTCAGTATAAATGACCTTTGTATTTGGCCGGATAGCAGCTCTTACAGCGTCCAGATCTGTAATATTTACAAATGTTACATTGATATTGAAACGAGGAAGCCAGTTTTGCAGAAAGGCAAATGAACCACCATAAATTGTCATGCTCGATATAATATGGTCACCCGAGTTGCAAAGTTGAAGAAAAGCAGTTGTGATAGCTCCCATACCGCTTCCTGTAACCCAGCCTGCTTCGGTGCCTTCCATAGCCGCCATAGCATCGGCAAGGTATTTATTGGATGGATTCCAGTGACGCGAATACAGAAAACAACCTTCAGTCTCACCATGAAAGGTGTCAGCCATAGTTTTTGCTTGCATGAATGTGTAAGTAGCTGAATCAGTGATGGATGGGTTTACATCTCCGTATTCTCCGAATTGTCTCAGATCTTGAATACGGCTTGCCGGATCAAATTTCATAGGGTATGATTTTTTAAAATTAAATATCAAAACAAAAGTACGATTATGTAATCAAAATATCAATATAAGTTAAATAATTTGTAGAAAATGAATGAAAAAGATAAATATTGAAAGTAATATTTATAGATTTGTATAAAATTGATAGTTAAATTAGAATAAAATGCAAAATTCCTTTCATCTTGATACTTTGGATCGTCGTATTCTCGCGCTTTTATTGGCTGATGCCCGCACTCCATTTGTAGAAGTGGCCCGAAAATGCCGTGTTTCAGGTGCCGCTATTCATCAGCGTGTTAACAGAATGACTGAGGCAGGTGTTATCGTCGGCTCTAAATTTAAATTGAGTGCAAAAGGACTTGGATTGTTAACGTGTGCTTTTATTGGTATTCAGGTCAACCTGACTTCTACCAGAACACATGAAGAAGTATTTAATAAGGTAAAAGAAATTCCTGAGATTGTTGAGTGTCATCATATCAGTGGAAAGTATTCCTTGCTTGTTAAGGCGTATGCTGCTAACAATGAACATCTTAAACAAATCATTGTTGAGAAAATACAATCTATTCCGGAAATCACTTTTACCGAGACCTTCATATCACTCGAAGCTGGTTTTGAACGCGACTATCCGATTTTGTAAAATGACTGGCGAAAATTGAAGCGACTGTATATATTCTGATGTATTTCATAGCCAGAATTGTAACTTGACAGTCGATAATAATTATCTTTACAATTCGTTGTTTAACTACATTCATATTTTGGGTATTTATGCGAACATTGGTTGTCAGTACAGTTCTAATACTTTTCATTGGTATTCAGCTTTTTCGAGGCTCAGGAGCCAAATCAATAATAGATGGCGATGGCGCTGGCTATTATGCCTGGCTACCAACAGTTTTTCATTATCACACAACAGATTTTACTCAGGTTTACGAATACGAAAAAGCACACAAAAGTTTAAGTTACGATGGTCATTATTTTCATCAGCACGATAAAGTATTGATTAATAAATACTTTTTAGGAACAGCACTTTTCATCTCACCATTCTATCTTGTTGCTACTTTGTATTCAAACATTTTAGGAATGCCTACTGATGGTTACAATATCTTATATCAGTTTGCGGTTGCGATGTCAGCAGCATTTTATCTCGTAATTGGATTATTTGCGACTACGAAACTGCTCAGATTATTCAATTTTGAGAAATATATTGCGCTGATGGTTATCATAGTGCTTTTTTTTGGCACAAATCTTTTTTACTATGCCATGTTGCACCCATCCCATTCTCATGTTTATTCCTTTGCAGCAATTTCGGTTTTTCTCTTATTCAGTCGAAGGTTTTTCTTGAATTATCAAATCATTGATTTGATGTATGCCGCTGTTTCATTGGGATTTGTGATTTTAATCCGACCAACCAATGTAATGATCATAGGTGCATTGCCTTTTATATCAGGCAGTTTTGAAACTTTAAAATCAGCATTCCAGATTCTGAAAGAGAGGTGGTATTACGCCATAATTGCGATGTTGGTTGTTTTATTGATAGTAGGAATTCAATTTACTTTCAATATTGTGCAAACAGGTTCTCTGTTCGTCTGGTCATATAAAAATGAAGGTTTTGATTTCTTACACCCTCATTTCTTAAATTTTCTTTTCGGATTTAAGAAAGGTTTTTTTATTTATACTCCTTATATGTTAGCCATATTGCCTGCATTTTTTCTGATTTACAAAAAATCAAAGTATAGCTTTATTACAATAACTGGATTTATTATTCTTGCTGTTTTCATTTTGTCAAGTTGGTGGAACTGGTTCTACGGTGATAGTTTTGGAATGCGGTCAATGATAGATTTTTATTCTCTTTTTGCAATTTTACTTGCATTCACAATCAATAAAATAGTCAATTCAAAACCAGGATTTCTAATTTTTTTAATTGTATCTGTTCTTATAGTAGGGTTTAATCAGTTACAGACTTATCAGTATTATAAGGGAATTTTACATCACGACAGTATGACTTTTGAAAAATACCGCTATGTTTTTCTTAAAACCAGTGAGAAATATATGGATGTAATTGGAAGCGATATTGAACCACTATTCGTATCACCAACACAGATAAATGAACTTGATTTTTTCAATGATCTGGAAAAAGCAATACCTGATTTTTCTGAGAATAATATTATAGAATCTGATAAAGCATTTTCTGGAAGGAAAGTAGCTTATATGAATGATAAGTCTGAATTTAGCCCGACACTTGTTTTAGGACCAAATCGTTTGATCCAGACCGATTCGCCTGTTTATGTTGAAGTTAGCCTTAAATATAATTTATTGATGCCAATTGCCGATAACAAAGCATTGGTGGTTTATGCAGCAACAAATAAAAAAAATCAGGTTGTATTTTATAAGACTTTTCGTTTGTTACAACTGCCTTCTGGTAAAATAAATAGCTGGAATGAAGCGAACTTCGGGTTTAAAGTATCGGCATGGGATAAAGATTTGGCACAAGTAAAAGTGTATGTCTGGGATCCTGCAAAATACCAGTTTCTCATTGATGATTTGAAAGTTAAATTTCTATTAACAAACGAATTATAAAAAATGGATAAACCATCTGATGACAGATTTACAAGATTTAATAATAAACTGACTGAGGGAGAAGATTTTTACCTCGAGAATGGTTACCGCGTAATGACAAAAGAATACCTGACAAAAAGGGGGTATTGCTGCTCCAATGGCTGCCGGCATTGTCCGTATTGGCCAAAGCATGTAAAAGGGAATTCAAATCTTGCTTAAAAAGCTCTGATCCATGGCTACTGAAGCACAAAAAGTATTGCTGAAATATTGGGGGTACGCTGCTTTCCGTCCAATGCAGGAAGAAATTGTGAATTCTGTTTTAGCTGGAAATGATACCCTCGCTCTGTTGCCTACAGGTGGAGGTAAATCTGTTTGTTTTCAGGTTCCTGGTCTGATGCAAGAAGGTCTGTGTCTGGTTATTACACCACTGATCGCTTTAATGAAAGATCAGGTTCAACATCTGAAGAAGATCAATATTCCGGCGGCGGCAATTTATTCAGGACTGCATCCAAATGAAGTAGAACTGGCGTATAATCTGGCTGTATTTGGCAGGTTAAAATTTTTATATGTTTCTCCTGAACGAATTCAGACAGAACGTTTTCTGGATTTGATCAGGCGTATGAAAATCAATTTAATAGCTGTTGATGAGTCGCATTGTATTTCACAATGGGGATATGATTTTCGGCCACCTTATCTCCAAATTGCCCAGATCAGACCATTTTTGCCCAACACACCGGTTCTTGCGCTTACAGCAACGGCTACAAAGATGGTAGTGACGGATATTCAGCAGCGTCTTTCATTTAAAAAGAACAATGTATTTCAAACAAGTTACGAGCGTAAAAATTTGACTTACAATGTGTTGTATGAACCTGATAAATATGGCGTTCTGCTGAGGCTTCTTCAAAAGTCTGTTTCGGGTAGTGCTATCGTTTATGTCAGAAACAGAAAACGTACACATGACATCTCAGACTATTTACAATCGAAAGGAATTTCTTCAACATTTTACCATGCTGGTCTGGATGCCCGCTTGCGCGATGAACGACAGAAGTTGTGGATGCAGGGAAGAAGCAAGGTCATCGTGTCAACCAACGCATTTGGTATGGGGATTGATAAACCTGATGTCCGGATGGTTATCCATTTTGATTTACCTGATTCACTTGAAGCTTATTTTCAGGAAGCTGGCAGAGCTGGTCGTGATGGCAAGGAGTCAGGGGCATATTTATTGATTTCGGATCAGGATATCGGACAGTTGAAGTTGAATTATGAGGCTTCTTTTCCTGATTTAAACCAAATCAGATCCATTTATCAGGCAATTGGAAATTATTTTCAAATTCCAGTGGGTACAGGTCGCGATATTGGTTTCGACTTCGATCTTGTGCAATTTTCAAAGAATTATGGTTTTCAGACACTTGAGGTTTTTCATGCTTTGAAACTGCTTGAGAAGGATGGAATGCTTCTACTGTCAGAGGGCATAACAGCACCTTCGCGGGTTTTTGTAACAGCAAAACGTGAAGATTTGTATAGAATACAGGTTGAACAACCATCTCTCGATCCGTTTATAAAACTGATTTTGAGAAATTATCCTGGTATCATGACTGATTTTGTTGTGATAAGTGAGAGTGATTTGTCAAGAAAATTAGAAATCCCTGTAATCAAAGTAGAGGAGATTATAACTGCTTTACAAAAACTAAATGTTTTGAGTTACGCACCCCACAAAGAAAAGCCACAACTAATTTTTACCACTGAAAGGCGCAACAAGGAAGATCTGCTGCTAACCAATGAAACCTATCGTGACAGAAAAATGGCAACTTTAAAAAGAGTACAATCTGTCATTGATTTTGTAACGAATAATGAACTTTGCAGGAATATTCAGTTACTTGGCTATTTTGGAGAATCGATTAGGGTCAGATGTGGTAAATGTGACGTCTGTATAAAACGTAATAGTTTGTTACTCACCGAAATAGAATTTGAAACGATCAAAAATTCAATACGCGATTTGTTGCTCGCCCGGCCATATCCTGTTTTTGAGTTGGTCTCAGAAATTGATTTTTATACTGATGAGAAAATTTTA
The DNA here is from genome assembly GCA_903957365.1 of uncultured Bacteroidota bacterium. Classification (GTDB taxonomy): domain Bacteria; phylum Bacteroidota; class Bacteroidia; order Bacteroidales; family F082; genus CAJBPB01. The sequence goes on along the minus strand of CAJBPB010000286.1, from coordinate 7,179 downwards.
GAGGCAATCCGCTGGCTGATTGATAACAAAGTTATTCAGAAAGATGAAAATGATAACTTAATCTGGCGAAAGCAATTGGAGATTTAGTTAAGCTTTCAGAAGAATCTTCCTGCTTAATCAATATTTATTCCAGATTTTCCATGAAGCCTCAGCCTGAATCTGCAGCATTTTAAGGCCATTAAATATTTTAGCCCCTTTTTCTTCACCTTTTTGTAAAAATAATGTCTTTTCCGGATTGTAGATCAGATCGATGAGGATATGTTCTTTTGTAAGATAGTCAAACGGAATGGAAGGCGCGGCGGCAATTTCCGGAAACATACCAACCGGACTAGCATTGATTATCAATAAATTATTGGTAATATCATCTCTCATGAGCGTATCATATGAAAGTTGATCCATTTTTTTTGTTTCCCGGCTTACCAAAGTAAATCCAATTCCTTTACTTCGCAAAACATATTGAACAGACTTGGATGCTCCACCTGTACCAAGTATAAGAGCAGAAATAGATTTTATATTTGCACATTGATCAATTGTTGCCGAAAAACCTGCGATATCTGTATTAAAACCAATAAGTTCTGTTTTAATCCTGTTCTTTTTTATTAAAATGGTATTTACCGCATTGCAAAGTCTAGCCTCTTTTTCAATTCTGTCAAGATAGGATAAAACATCTCTTTTGTAAGGTATTGTAACATTCAATCCTTTAAGTCTGGGATTGTTTTGAAGCAAAGAAGGAAGTAATTCTATCTCAGGAAGTGTAAAAAGTTTGTAAGATGCATCTATTCTTTCTTTCTTAAACTTAGCAGAAAAGTATTTTTCTGACCACGAGTGTGAAAGCTGTTTCCCTATTAAACCGTATAAATCCATCTTAATCAACTAAGAATTGAATTAGTTTTACAAAAGGGTAGAAAATTGTAGTGCTTTTTTTTTGCATGCATTACGGTTTGGTTACAGTTTTGAAATTAAAAATTTTACTTCATTATTAATTTCAATATTTTCAATTTATTTTTAAATGGTGCGTACCTTATAGGAATATCTATCAGATTTGATCGCTTCATTACTGGTTTTTTGTGTGAAAAAGCCTTGAAACTATTAAATCCGTGATAACTTCCAAAGCCGCTGTTGCCAACACCTCCGAATGGAAGATTTGCATTTGTAAAATGCATCAATGTGTCATTTATTGTCACACCACCTGAACTCGTGTTAGTTAAAATCTCTTTTTCAACACCTTTATTCCTTGCAAAAAGATAAAGTGCCAAAGGTTTCGGATGCTGTTGAATGAAATTAATGACTTCTTTAATGTTTGTAAATGAAATAATTGGCAGTAATGGTCCGAATATTTCTTCTTGCATTAATGTTGAATTTAAATCGACATGATCGATTAGGGTAGGGGCAATGAATCTGGTTTTATCATCTACCTCTCCACCGAAAAGTATATCCCCAGAAAGCATCATTTTTTTGAGTCTTTCAAGATTAGAATTGTTAATGATATGGGGAAATTCAGGATTTTCTTTTATATTTTCGCCATACATTTCTACAATGCATCGCTTCATCTCAACTACAAGTTTGTCCTTAATTTTTTCTTCTGCAAATACGTAATCAGGCGCGATACAAGTTTGTCCGGCATTAATGCACTTTCCCCAGATAATGCGTTGGGCTGCCATTTTTATATCAGCGCTGCCATCAACAATGCAAGGACTTTTACCACCAAGTTCAAGAACGAATGGTGTTAAATGCTCAGCCGCAGCGTGCATAACGAGCTTCCCGATATTTGGACTCCCTGTGAAGAAGATAAAATCAAAACTCAGTTTTAATAATTCCTGACTTATTATTGCATCTCCATTTATAACTTCAATAAATTCTTTTGAAAAAGTTTTATTGATGATTTTTTCGATAACCAGTGCGGTATTTGAACTTATTTCGGAGGGTTTTATTACAGCACAATTTCCAGATGCAATTGCTCCTGCAAGTGGAGCGAAAGCAAGTTGAAATGGATAATTCCATGGAGCCAGAATAAGGCAAACGCCGTGTGGTTCAAATTGAGAATAACTTCTGGCTGGAAAGGCTGTGATTGGACTGGAAACATATTTTTTCTTCATCCAACCTTTTAATTTGCTGATTAAAAGGTTTATTTCATCATAAACAACACCTATTTCAGTGGCATAGGATTCGAAAGGTGATTTGTGAAGATCAAGAAACAACGCCTCAATAATCTCACCTTCATTTGATTTGATGATGCTTTTTAAACGTTTTAATTCCTGGATTCGATATTCTGCTGATCGGGTTATTCCAGAATGGAAATAGTCCTTTTTATCAGTGATCGAGTAATTTCCCATATTTTTCAGTTGCGCACTTCATGAAATTATTAAACCGGTTTTAAAGGGGATTCATAATCCCATGAGTTATTCAGTTTTGGGTTTGTTCTCCTCAATTAATTCAGCAACTTCTGGAAAATTGAATATTTCAGGATAATATTCGAGAAGATCAGTGTGGCCTTCAAAATCATTTTTTAAAGCCATGTTTAGAAAAAATAAGGATTCAACAATGTTTTTTGTAAACAACAATGTTGCTCCTAATCGATAATATAATAAGTAGTTCTCAGGTTGTTGCAGAATGCCTTTTCGTAAGATTTCGACAGCTTCAAGATATTCTTCTTTTAATACAAACATATTGGCATATTCGACATACACATCCTGATCATTTGGGTCAAGTTCTTCCGCCTTAATGAAAAAAGCTTCAGCTTTATCAAACTCTTTGAGTTTTATCAGCTGATCTGCCGCAATTAAATACAAGTCAATGTTTGAAGGATCAAGTCCGATTGCTTTCATTGTAAATTTAAGTGCATTGATTGTATCGCCCTGCTCATCATAAACAGCGCCAATTCCTGCCCATGGGTCAGGAAGTTGCGGATCTAACTCAATACTTTTATTGTAATATTCAAGTGCGCTATCATAATCCTTGAGTTTTTCATAACATTCACCAAGATAATAAAATGTCATGGCTTCAGGCTTTTCATACTCAAATGATTCGAAATATACTTCAATAGCTTTTGAATAGTTCTCGATAGACGCATATGCGTGTGCCATGCTTTGGTAAGCAGCAAAATAACTGTCATCAATGGTCAGAACGAATTCAAACGCGTCAATGGCCTTCTCAAATAACTCAAGTTGAAAATAGGCCAGTCCCAGATTATACCAGGCTGAGCAACTGTATGGATCAGAATCGATATGTTTTTGAAAAAACAGGATGCCTTCCTCAAGCTGATGATTCATTGTGAAACACATTCCTATCTCATAAAGTATTGAATCAGAATCAGGTGTAAAAGTCAGTGCCCGTTTCAGGTAAACTAAAGCCTGGTCAAATTTCTCAAGTTTCTCAAATTCAAATGCGATGGATGTGTAAATCTCTTCAAGATCTTCTTCTTCAACCAGTAAAATGGCTTTTTTTAACTCATTAATTGCCTTCTCTGATTCGTTCATCATACTAAAAACCGAACCTCTGGTTAATTTGATATCGGCTTCATTGGGCTCGGTTTTTTCAATCACATCAAGCATTGCAAGCGAACGGGCATAATTACCTTCCGAAGCAAGCTGGCGGGCAAGTTTTATCCGCAAACCCAAACTCGAAGGATGCTGTTGCATAGCTATCTCGAGTGCAATCCGCGATTTATCATTGTCGAAAATTGTCTGGTAATAGTCGATCAATGCTTCAAATTCCTCTGAATCGAAGTACTCCTGATCGCCTTTACTAATCATCTTCTCGAACCTATCTGCCAATAAGTCAATATGATAATCGTCATTCCATTGAAATTCTTCGCTCATTTTCTTTTCCCAATTGCATGCAAAATTAGTCAATTTTAGTAAGATAAGGCCTGTTCAGGTTCATTTTATCTGGGGTAAAAGTAATGAGCACGGTATCTGAAAATATATATTCATGATATTTAGTTTTAAACATTATGCGGTTGATAACAATTGAAGCTCCGGCTAAAGTGTTTTTGCGTAAATTTTCTATTGAATTCAATTGTATTGTTCGTCTGTCATATTTAATAAACATTAGTAAATCAGACTGAAAACTTTATTTTTGTACAAAAATATCACTCATGACCTTAATAAAATCAATATCAGGAATAAGGGGAACCATTGGAGGACAAGCAGATGACGGTCTTACCCCCGTTGACATTGTTAAATATGTTTCAGCATTTGTTCGTCTGATTCGTCTGCATGATAAAAAAAAGAATCTGCAAATCGTTGTTGGTCGTGATGCCCGTATTTCCGGGGAAATGGTGAACCAATTGGTATGTGGTACATTAATGTCGATGGGTGCAAGTGTCCTTGATTTGTGCTTGTCAACCACACCAACAGTAGAAATGGCGGTTACCGGACTCAACGCTGATGGAGGAATTATTCTCACTGCAAGTCATAATCCAGCACAATGGAATGCCCTGAAGTTGTTGAATTTCAAAGGTGAATTTATTTCAGCAAAGGATGGAGAATGGTTACTGGATGAGGCGAAACGAACTGATATTGAGTTTAGTACAATTGATGAAATAGGAACCTATTCGAAAGTTGAAGGTTGGATTGAAAAGCACATTCAAATGATTTTAGATTTGCCACTGGTGGATAGCAAAGCCATTGCCCAAGCTGGTTTCGCAATAGTAATCGATGCAGTTAATTCAACCGGAGGAATTGCTATCCCAATGCTTCTTGAAAAATTGGGAGTAAAAACGGTTTATCCGCTTTATTGCACACCGGATGGTAATTTTCCACATAATCCAGAACCATTGCCTGAGCATCTGACCGAACTCTCTGGAATGGTTATCAAAAATAAAGCGGATCTGGGCTTTGTGGTTGATCCTGATGTGGACAGGCTGGCTATTGTGGATGAAAATGGCAAAATGTTTGGAGAGGAATATACCCTGGTTGCTGTAGCTGATTATATATTGAAACACAGGCCAGGTAATACTGTTTCGAATTTGTCTTCAACCCGCGCACTTGCAGATGTTACTTTGGGTTATGGAAAAGAATACTTTGCTTCTGCAGTAGGAGAAGTAAATGTTGTGGAGATGATGAAAAAAGTGAATGCCATTATCGGAGGTGAAGGAAATGGCGGTATTATTTATCCTGAATTACATTACGGCCGTGATTCTTTGGTAGGTATCGCATTGTTTTTAACCCATCTGGCAAATTCTAAGTGCAAATGTTCTGAGCTAAAACAACAATATCCTGAGTATGCTATGTCGAAAAATAAAGTGAATCTCAGGAAAGGTTTAGATGTAGACGGTATTTTGAAAAGTATCGCGGAATTCTATGCTAATGAACGTGTTACAACAATTGATGGTGTAAAGATTGATTTCATGAATGGATGGGTTCATCTACGTAAATCTAATACAGAACCGATAATCCGGGTATATTCTGAAGGAAAAGACGCCATTACTGCTGAAAAATTTGCTCAAGCGGTACTGGTTAAAATAAATGAATTAACTTCGTGACCTATTCTAATTCGATAGTATTTCAATAAGCTTTATTTCAATTGGTTATGGGCGAAAAAAAATCAAAGAAAAAGGTTAAACGACATAAGTTTAAACAGATCACATTTAAACTGTCTGAGAGACAAAATAAATCTCTCATGAAATATTGTAAAGCCTGTAATACAACACCAATCAAAGTAATTAAAAGGAATCTGGAAAGATATCTTGGAACTTATGAATATATTGCCCAGCAAGAACCATCGCTGGTTTCTGAAAGACAATTGGAATTGTTTCAGGATTAGTCTATTAACGGTTAGGTTTTTATCTTTTTATTTCAAATGTCGTCCTGTTTAGAATTGAACGCCCAAGTGTAATTTCATCTGCATACTCAAGCGCATCACCAATGGCAACTCCTTTTGAAATGGTTGTGATTTTGGCTTTGTTATCCTTCAATTTTCTATAAATATAGAAATTGGTTGTATCGCCTTCAATGGTTGCCGGTAATGCCAGAATAACTTCCTGAATTTCATTTTTTTCAAGCCTGTCGATCAGGCTGGTGATATTCAGATCATTCGGACTAATTCCCTCCACCGGATTTATTACGCCACCTAATACATGATAAAGTCCTGTGAAACAAGCTGTACGTTCAATGGCCATGACATCACGCATGTCTTCTACCACACACAATATGTTTTCATCACGCCTAGGATTAGAACAAATTGTGCAAATTTCATTGTCTGAAATATTGTGGCATTTTTTGCAAAGCAAAATGTCATTTTTCATTTTGAGCAAAGCCCGTGACAATGCTTCGGTACGACTACCATCTTCCTGAAGTAAGTGCAGAGCTAATCGCAGCGCAGTCTTATTTCCTATTCCAGGCAATCGTGCCAGTTCGTTTACGGCATTCTGAAGCAATTGAGAAGAGTATTCGATCACAATTTTATTTTTTACAAAATTAAGATTAATCGTATTGACACGTTAGGTTTGTTAATTTTGCTTTCACAAAAGTGAATTATGAAAAATCGTAGTCTTTTAAGCACATTGGGAATAATTGTTCTGATGGTATTGTCAACAGAAATGTTTGCCCAGGATTTTAACCGTACCGATGCGACCGGGAAAAAACAAGGGAGTTTTAAAGTTAATTATCCCAGCGGAAGAATAAAATACACCGGACAGTTTAATGATGACAAACCCTATGGCGAATTCAATTATTATACTCCTGATGGTAATCTGAAAGCGGTTAATGTATTTTCAGAAGATGGATCAAAAGCCCGGAATAAGCAGTTTGCCGAAAATGGAAGTATAATAGCTGAAGGTGTTTTTATAAACCAGTTGAAGGATAGTATCTGGCGGTTTTATAGTGATTTTGATGGAACCTTACTATCTGAAGACGGATATAAGAATAATATTAAAGACGGTGTTTCAAAGACTTATTTTCCTGAAGGTGGCCAATTGTCAGAAATACAGGAATTTAAAGAGGGTATTCGTCAAGGTATCTGGAAAAAATATTTTCAGAGCGGCGCAATTATGCTTGAAGCGAATTATATGAATGATGAATTGGATGGAAATTTCATCCTTTATTTCGAAAATGGAAAAGTGAAGATTGAAGGAAAGTATCTTCATGGTATAAAAACAGGAATTTGGTTCGAATACAACGAAGAAGGTGAACTAGTGGAGCGAAACGATACTTCAATTAAATATGATTGATGATTATA
>CAJBPB010000285.1 GCA_903957365.1 uncultured Bacteroidota bacterium | reverse complement strand
TGACGTTAATAGCAGCGCTATTGACGGAGATTTTAACGAAGTATGAGGGCTTAATTCACAAAAAAATGCCAAAGGATAAATTTTAGACAATTTCTTAATAGGGTTTATAAATTTATCGTTCTTGTATTCATTTTATTAATAAGCTGGTATATTTGCCATTGCACTTAAAAAGTGTACAGGTTTACACACTAAAAACTTCTATTCATGAAAGCAATTTTTACGTTCTGTCTGGTTATTTTTTCAATCACTTCCTTTACTCAATCTGTGGGTGACACCATTGTTATTCCAACATTCAATTATACGCAGACGCATGGTGGCGGAATTAGAGATACCATGATTGATTTTCCGGATGATCCTGATCAGTCATACGAAAAAGTACTTATGCTTTACAATATGCGTTGCAAAGACGGACTTGTTTCAGTACCAGGGAATACCAATCGTGGTTGCGGAGAATGGGATTATAGCTGTAATACCTACATTACTGATTCATCGAGAGTTGACTCTATTATGAGTTATACCAATTCGCATTATATCTCTGCATTTACCGGCACAACCTATAACTATGTTGAAACACCGCTCTATGATTATTACCAGTTCCGGCAGAAAGAAGTGCAGATTAACAATATTATTTCAGAAACCGACCATACGATTGGGACAGGAAACATTTCAATATCAAATGTGATCGCAACGAATTATAAATCTGGAAAATCACAATATTTATATACTGTATCTGAATTATCATCTGCCGGAGTTGCAGCCGGACATATCGATGGTATTTCACTTCAGGTATTGAACAGTAACGCTGAAGCAGGTTATTTATCAATAAAAATGAAGCATACCGATAAAATAGCCCTTGACAACAGTGATCCTGATAACAATAATTTTACTGAGGTATATTTTCATGATTATTCCCTTTCAACCGGTTCAAACAGTTTTCAATTTTACACACCATTTACCTGGGATGGAACCTCCGGTATTATTGTAGAATTCTCCTTTACGAACAACATCACAAGCAACACTCTTCAGGTTGAAGGCGAAAATACAGACATGGTTTCGGGAATTTTCGCAACAAACGGATTTAGTCTCAATGCTGTCAACGGCAGAATCGACATACCAACTTCAGGATTTTCAAGTATATCTGACGAAATAACAGTTTCTTTCTGGAGCAAGGGAAACAAAAAAGTGCTTCCTATTAACAACAGCATTTTCAATGGGGTAGATAACCTCAGCAACCGTCAGTTGAATGTTCATTTACCCTGGAGCAATTCGGGAATTTATTTTGACTGTGGCAACAACGGAAGCGGTTCATATGACAGAATTGAAAAAACAGCCACATCAGCTGAATATGAGGGAATATGGAGTCACTGGACTTTTACAAAAAACACCAACAGCGGTGATATGAAAATTTATCACAACGGCGAACTCTGGCACTCTGGTGCTGGCAAAACCTTACCAATGGATATTCAGGAATTTGTTTTGGGTTCATACGGGACACCAGAACTTTCCTACTTTGGGAATTTTGATGAGTTTTCAGTCTGGAATAAAGAACTTGATCTGACAACTATTCAGGAATGGATGTATAGATCTGTCGATGAATCACACCCTGATTACGCAAGTCTGGTTGCCTATTACAAACTGGATGAAGGCGAGGGAAACAGCGTAACAGACGCTTCTATAAATGCTGAAAACGCTATGATTACTGACTTCCTTTATTGGGTAAATGAACGTGGAAGTGAACTTAACAGAGGCTTCACAGAAACGACTGAAAGACCTAATCTTACTTTCACTCAAGGCACCTACGATCTGACCATCACTGATCAGATTGTAACCGATTCAATCGTATTGACTCCAAATATCGTCAGGGCTTATGAGATAATTCCCCGTTACGGAACCCTGCTTCACGACAGTATCAACCAGATTTCGGTAAATGAATTTTGGGAATCTCAATATGTTCATATATATGATCCTGAAGGTATTGCGATTGATTCAACATTGATAGCCGCCACAGCAAGCATCGAATTTACCCAGTTAAGCTATTTCAATCGTTATCCTTCCAAATATGAGATCATGTCGTTTGTAACTCCTTACGGAATTTATCTCGATCTGGGTATGGACGGTAAGACATGGTTTTTTGATGTGACCGATTATTTACCTGTTTTAAAAGGCAAAAAGCGGATGACCATTGAAGGTGGCGGACAATGGCAGGAAGATATGGATATCAAATTCATGTTTATAACCGGAACTCCTCCTCATGAAGTTCTGGATATCAATCAGATATGGAGACCGCAAAGCAGTGATTACACCAGTATAATCAACAACAGAACATTCGAACCAAGAAGTTTTCATTTCAGACCTGATGGCGTTCAATTTAAAATCCGGTCCGAAATAACCGGTCATGGCCAGGAAGGTGAATTTATAAAACGTCACCATACATTGAACCTGAATGAAGGAGACATTGAGTTTGACTGGATTTTATGGAAAGAATGCTCAACAATTCCAATCTATCCGCAGGGAGGAACCTGGATTTACGATAGGGCAGGCTGGTGTCCGGGCACACCTTCCGACCTGTACGAGTTCGATATTACTTCTTATGTAACACCAGGTCAGAATCACATCATTGATTACGGGTTGGTTTCGGCTGGCGGATCATCCAACTATCTTGTCAACAATCAGCTTGTAAGCTACGGTGAACCAAGTTTTAGTCTGGACGCTGCCATCGTAAAAATCTTAAAGCCAAATGCGGCAGATGCCAATGAAGAAAGGTTTAACCCAGCCTGCTCGAACCCCGAAATTGTGATACAAAACAGTGGGTCAACAACACTGAACAGTTTGAATATTACCTATTTTATCGAAGGAGGTATTCAACAAAATTACAACTGGACAGGTTCGCTCAGTTTTCTTGAACAGGATACTGTTGTTTTGCCTGTTCCTGCGCTCACTTTCTGGCTTGGAACGGCAGATAGATTTACAGCGGTTATAAGCAATCCGAACAATCTGGAAGATGAATATTTACCCAATAACACAAACACATCCGTTTTCGACGACATCCATGTTTATCCTTTTGGAGAGTTGACAACCATACAGTTAAAGACGAACAATGTTGGGAATCAAACAAAATATACCTTGTACGAAGGTGATGGTGAAGTATTTTTCGAGAGAACAGACTGTGGAAACAATACAATTTATAATGACAGTTTCATTCTTCCTGTTGGCTGCTACAAATTGAGAATTGACGATTCGGGTGGAAATGGACTGGAATTCTGGAACCAACCGGCACAGGGCTCAGGTTATTTTAACATTCTGGATGGCAGCAATGCATTATTGTATGCGTTTGATCCTGATTTCGGAGGATTTGCCGAATTTGAATTCGGTATTGGTAATATCACTGAAATTAATGAAATAAACACCCCGTTTTTTCTGAGTATCTATCCCAATCCCACTTCAGATTGGTTAGCGATAAAAATAAAAAACGTTCAGACAAAAACGGTTTTCGTGAATCTGTCGAATTCTGTGATGGCCAATGTATTGCAGAATCAATTTGATATAAACGGTGATGATTTCAATACACGTATCGACATGAAACAGCTTCCAGCAGGAGTCTATTTCCTCCGGATTTCATGCGGGAATTACTCCAAAACTGAGAAGATTATTAAGTATTGAGAGATCCTTTCAATTTCTGAATCTTTTGGACAGGTAATAATCGACCGAAAAGCGTCCGGCACCGGAAAGTAAAATTGTGATGTAGGGAAACAGAAACAGCAAAGAGTGTTCCTTTTCCGACAGCGGCTGATTTGCGTGGGC
>CAJBPB010000284.1 GCA_903957365.1 uncultured Bacteroidota bacterium | reverse complement strand
TGCCAAAGGAGCCGTGCCCTTGTATGACAAATTTCTGGTGGATGGTAAATTTGTAACCACCGGAATCAAATTTGACGTGAACAAAGCCACCATCAAACCTGAATCGATGGGAACGATCAATTATGTCGTTAAAATGATGACTGATCATCCTGAATTGAAGTTTTCAGTGGAAGGTCATACCGATAGTGACGGTGAAGAAGCTTCCAACCAAAAACTGAGCGAAGCACGGGCCAAAGCGGTTCTTGAATCAATGGTTAAACTTGGAATCTCAGCTGAACGGCTTACATCTAAAGGTCATGGTGAGAGCAAACCAATGGCTGGCAATGACAGTCCTGAAGGCAAAGCTCAGAACAGACGTGTTGAATTTGTGAAATTTTAATATGAATTTAAATTTTCTGATTTCTTTGCCAAACCAATGGTTTATCAAATATTCTCAAATAATTAATGAAAATTATAATCAATGAAGTTTAATATATTAATAATCAAAACTCTATTAACATCTCTTTTTGTTTTAATAATGTTTGGACGCATACAGGCTCAAAATAGCCCGTGTAGCCAACTGGATGAAACAAAAGTGGGTGAATTACTTCGTGAGGCAGCCCGTTTGGAAGAGGCCGGCGATGAAGCTGGTTCACAGGCATTAATGGAACAGCTTGGACATTTGGTAGAAACTGACCTCGAACAAGCAATCCTGCAACCTATCCCTGACCCACAGGGTTTGTATTGCAAAGACAATCCAACAATCAGACACATTGCCTGCATTCTGAAGCTTACGGCGAGAGCTGAACTGGCTGGCATTAATAACGACCTTCACGACAGGGGGATGAAACGCGCGCAGGAAGGGGTGGAACTGTGGACTTCACAGTTTGCTAACACAATTCCTCCGGCGAGTGACGAACTTTGTAAAGATTATCTCGCCTGTATTTTCAAAGCAATGGCGCAGCGAGAATTGATAAACATCACACACAATGTAGTGGACGATTTGCTTCAGGCAAAAGCAGACGAAATCATTGAAAAAGGATGCGATCCCTGCGAAACCAAATGGGTTGCGGTTGGTAAAGTGGATATAGAATGGACGAACGATGATGAACACGTAACCATTGCCGGCTATGCGCAATGGCAAAATTTCCATCTGATTGCCAATCTCACTCAGTTGGAAGATAAATGCATGCACCTCGAATATGACGACCGCATAACCTTTCCTTATGCATGTGATGGGGGTGTGGTAAATCATAAAGGTGGTAAACTGCAGAAAACCATGCATATGACTGATGGTGATCAGACTTTCGCAACAGATATGGTTGACGCTGACCTTATTATTTGTGCATCAAACACAATTGCACCAACCGATCTGAGTCTTCATGCATATTTTGGTTTTTCCGAACATGGCCAGTCTGTTGTGGTATCTCTGGCTGAACAAACTGCGGCCATCAAAGCAAGAAGACCTTTTACAGTAAGTGCAACTGTTACCAACGATGAAATTCCTTCCTACAAGGCCAGTTTTGAGTTTATGTTTTATCCGATAAGCGGTTGGGAATTAAATGAATAACAATGAACTTTATTATTTTATAAATCTATAAAACTATTCAAAAATGAAAAAAACAATTTTATCTGTTATGGCAATCGTATTCGCAATGCTTGGATTTGCCCAGGAGGATTACATGAACATGAAACAGTTCGATGTAAAGTCGGGAAAAATTGAGTACAAAATCGAAGGCAAAACGAAAGGTACCAAAACGCTTTGGTTCGATGATTATGGCAGGTACCAGTATGAACACACTGTAACATCTACCAAAATGTTTGGAATGACTACCAAGACTGAATCTCTTAAAATCAGAGATAAAGAGTGGATGTACGACATTAATCTGGTTGATAAAACAGGAACAAAGATGCACGTTGACAAAGCCAATGAAATGCTCAATGTTACCACCGATGTAACAACTGATGAACAGTTGAAGAAATTCGGTGAAGATGTGCAGAAGAATATGGATATAAAAGATGGTGGTACTGAGACTTTGCTTGGCAGATCGTGCAAAGTAACAACAAGCGGCAGTCTCAATTCAAAAACATGGGAATACAAACGAATTTTTCTCAAAACCACGGTTGACTTAGGAAGTATGCTTGGGGCATCGAACGAAGAAGCTATATCTTTTGAGGAAAATATTTCAATACCGGCTTCAAAATTCACTGTTCCATCGGGCATTCCTATTCAGGAAATTGATTTTAACAATATGTATGGTGGGGAAGGGGAAACGGGAGAAGAATAATTGGAGTTTGTCTGTAAAATCCGACTTCTTCGTTATGTTTGTCCTCAAAATGATCATTTACTTCAAGTAAACTCACATTTTTCGGATTACACATGCCTCGAATTCGAACTTTCTAGACTAAACTCAAGACTTTATGGATAAACTCTGAGTTTTTGGACAGGCTAATTCAGGTGATTATTTGATAATTAGGGGTTTTCTGAAAGGAGAACCCCTTTTTTGCGTTTGATGCTTTCCTGTTCAGCTTAGTTTGCAATCCATCGTGTGAATGTTTTTCCGGACTCACCATTATGGCTTGTGATTGGTTGGCAAAGGTGATTCATGGTTTGATGGTTTTACACGATAAGATTCGGTTTGACTTTTTACCACATATATAACATCACCATTTGATTACCTTCTTAACCTTTGAAATCGTTTTGCTTTGGAACCAGATATAGTATGTACCGGTGGCCTGATTGCCAATGGAAACATTGATCTCCCTTTTTCCTGTCGCACTCTTTTCAATAGCGATCAGTTTCAGAAATTGCCCGGCCTGATTGTAGAGCAATACCTCATAATCCATTGTTACCGGCAAATTAAAGGCAACAGTTACAGCATCACCCGTAGGATTGGGGTAGCAGCTTAAAAAGCGATCCCCTTTCGGGTCTTTCAGATCTTCAATGGAATAGATATTCTGCGATCCGGTGATCCGGTTACCGGAGGCGTCATAAAAATTAACCAGGGTATCATTGTCCTGGATGATCATATTCAATTCACCTCGCAGGTTATAACCATATTCAATCACTTGAGTTAGCTGGGAATAGGCTGTAAAACTTGCTGATAAAAATAAAATGAATAGTAATTTTTTCATGACAACAATTTTTTGAATTGAATTTTGAATCGTGGCAAAATAATATTATAGCCAAGATTCCTTTTTATAATGGTTGAAAATTTATTTTGAGTACCGGTACCTGTCGGATGCACTGTTCCTTTTAGGGTTTGACCCGCTCTCCGCTTCTTTTTTCGCTGCATCCAAAATCATTTTTTCCGCATCCCTGGCTTTTCTCCTGACTTCATCAGCAATCCTTCCTGACCAATATTGAAACGCATAGTCAGCCATTTCAGGCAGTGAGGGCAATGGATTATTTGGATCAGGCATTGGAAGATTTTGGATTATTGGGATCTCCTTGATTACCCGGCATAAAAAATTGACGCCAAGTAATGCTTCTGAATAAATATCCTTATTTGGATCAGGGATATTATTCCCATCTGTTATATCCTGATCTTCCTGATTACCGGATGATGAGTTGTCCTCTGTTTTAACCGGATCTTCGTCTGATGGGTCTTCATCTGTTTCAAGTCCGGAAGGATCAATGAAATTAACAGGTTCATTTTTAGCATACTGGTAGAGGTTCACTCCATTCTTAAACCCGGAAGGATCACGCTGGAGAAATCTCCCGGTAAACGAATCGTAAAACCTGTAGGGCATCCGGTAGAGATAGTTGTATTCGTGCATGACCCCCCAGGCACCACTGTATTTAAATGGCTGATCAAGGGTTCCGGTTTCCTTCAGGATTTTCCCCCACGCATCGTAAGCGTAAGTTTTGACAATATTCCCGGAACGATCAGAAAGGGCTACGGTATTACCCTGATGATCATAGTGGTAAAAGTAAAAACCAGTTCCTGTTTTACCTGCAATCAAAGAATTATCATTGTAATAGAATTTCCATCCGGCAGAAGCGTCATCCTGGGTGATTTCGATGACCCTGTTTTTGGCATCATAAAAGAAGTGGTAAATAATTGTGGTAACGCCTTTCTGCACCTGCTTTTTTGATACATAACCGTTTGCATTGTAAAAATACTGTGCCTTAACTGTTCCGTCATCCTGTGTCCATTCGGTCAGGCGGTTGAGTTCATCGTAAGTGGCGCTAAAAGCACCTGGATTCACACGGATAAGGTTGCCGTCATCATCATAACTATACGAAAGGTTTTGCCATGTTGTCAGCTGATTTCCCTGCTGGTAAAACCCTCCGGTATCGGCTGGCATGAAGACTGTGTCGCTGCAAAGAATACCGCTGCGCGATTCACGGGTGATATAGCCCATCGCATTTCGGGTGTAATCCCATTTCATCAGGGTATCCGTTTGATTAAATAAACGTAGCGCTGTTTTTTCATAGGTTTTATTCCTGCGTATGAGGGTATTGACCCCGTTTGACCGGTGGATTCTTAATAAATTGGATGCCGCGTCAGACGTAAATCCGGCACTGTCTGTTCCGATGACAAGGGATGTGACCCGCTCCCGGGAATCACGATTTACTTTTGCCTCACTGTTATCGCTGTATTTGGTACGAATCAATTTATTATTCAAATCAAAATAGAAATTGAATTGCCGACTACCATCATAAGTAAATTGGTTGATTGCATTCCTTTCATTGTATTCAATTGTGAGAATACTTTCAGAATTACTTGCAGAAATCAGCTGATTTATTTCGTTATACACATAAATATCATTCATGTCATTGGAAGTACTTGTCTGTATGAGGCCATCGGCATTATAGGAATAGTTCACTGTCTGCCCCCGGGCATTGATGACCGATGTAATCCGTTCAAGGCTGTCACGGTTGTATGTTACTGGAGTGTTCGCAATTGTCAGCAATGTTACATTTCCATTTTTTGACCGTTGAAAAGTACTGACATTTCCAGATTGGTCGGTAATCCCGCTCAGAAGTCCATTCAGGTCATAGCTCATCTGAGCGCTTTCATTAAACGGATCTGTTTCTTCCGACATTTTTCCGCTTGAGTTGTAAGTGTATTGATATTTTGTATTATCCGGTCTGATTTTTTCCACCACCCGGCCCGCACCATCCAGGGTGTAGTTCCAGGTATGGCCTTCGGCATCAGTGATTTTTGTAATCTGAAGTAAAGGCGTCCGCTCTATCGAGGTTACATTCCCGTTTTCATCGATGGTGCCTGTTTGTGCACAGCAATCATATATTGTAGTGGAGGTAGTGCCGTCGGGATTAGTTGTGGTGGTGATCCGGTCGAGGGCATCGAATTCGAAAGCGGTATGATTTCCCATTGGATCGGTATATCCTGTGCAACGAAGTCCTGTATTGTCGTATTCATACAAACCCACTCCGCCGGTCGGATAGGTTACAGAAATGATATTTCCAAATGAATCGTACGCGTATGAATAAGTTTGCAATGTTCCATAGGTATGTGTCATGACCAACCCATCCGGGTAATAGGTAAAAGTTTCAGTTTTCCCCATCGGGGTTCGGGTTTCGGTGATTCTTCGCTGCGCGTTATAAGTCCATTCCCATGAATGGCCTTCAGCATCAGTGTATTCGATCATATTATCGAGCGAATCATATTGAAAAGTGGAAGCTATCCCTCGGAAATCGATGGTTTGGATGACCCTTTTTAACGAGTCATAAACGGTTTTTGAAACATCGCCCGAAGGTAAAAACAAGTCAGTCAGCATCTTGTTTTCGTTATATTTCATCTCTTGCCGGGCTCCTGTGGCAATATCCTCTTTAGCTATCGTGGAGCCTGTCTGGGCATCTATTTCATACATGGTTGCATTGCCGCTTGGGTCAGTGATCCGGTTCCACCTTATCCCGGATGAGAGAACATCAGGATAATACTGTGTGGTATTCCCGTCAAGGTTGGTTACACTGGTCAGGAAACGGTGACCTCCGTTCGTATAATAAGTAAAAGTGGCTACATCCTGGTTCACCCGCATAGAAGCAATATAACCACCCGAATCGTAAGTGAACCCCACATCGTTTGCATAGATATCTGTAACCTGGATCAACTGTCCGGCTGAATTGTACTGATAGGTACAACTCCGGCCATCGGGCAAAGTCATCTGTGTGCAGCGGTCACCCGGGCCATACTGAAACACAGTCGAACGTCCGGCAGCATCCGTGATGGATGAAATCTTTTGCTGGCCATTATAAGTGATGTTCACCGCGTTTCCATTCATATCACGGATGCCGGAAAGATGAAAATGCATGGTGTCGTTATCGGTGGCGTAGAGCTGCAGGTCAGAATATAATTTGCTATCCGGATCAAAAATCTCAAAACGGGTTTCAGCCGGATAATAGCGCATTTTCTTCCGATTTGAAAAGGATGGATTATAGGTATATGGCGAAACGGTGTCGTTTTGAAGGTAATAAACTTCTTTGGCTCCTGTTCCGTTCTGGTATTGCACCATTTTCTTCGAAGCCAGCAATTCCTGTTCATACGCAAAGTTCCAACTCTCTCCAAACATCCCCATGATGCCCGGATTGCTGAAATATCTTGAGCAATCAATATCAGGGCCCAGTGATGAATAACCGTAGTCCTGATCAGAGAATCCAGGGACCAGCGAAACCGTGGAGACCCCGAATCCAGGAACCCCTTTTTTTGTGCAGGCATTGCAGTTCCCTTGTTTCCAGAAGGCCTGGTCGCTGCCCGAAGCGTTGGCTTGCGCTGTCATTGCCATTTCCTGGGGTGTTGCTTCCGGGAAGAGAAAGAAGCCAAGAGAGGCACTATGAGGTTCGGAACAGTTTGGAGTATATTCATCCCACATTTGGATTGTTACCTGAAAAGTAACGCTATGCTGCGATTTATAGTGCCGTGTAAAATCGATTTCCCCGTTAAGGATGGAATTAGAAAGGTCTTGCTCGTCAACGGTGAGGTCAGACACTTTAGGCCAGTAAGGGTAACCTAATGTGTTAGGTTCGTAGAAAAACCCCGTTACCAAATGTGTTTTGACTACGCCAATTCCGAACATATAATTGGTCGGTTCACATTCTCCTCCGACAATTGTAACATAAGTGTGAATGGATATATCCAGGTTGATATCCGACCTTCGGTAGGTATAAACGTTTGAAGGATTCCCGTTAATATCATTTTGCCTCGTTAGGTTGGTGATCCCTGTGATATCTGCGTGAAGGGTCTCAACGCCGCTGGTTATCACTATTTGTGCACTGACGGCAAATGAAAAAAATACTATTCCCAGAAGAATTCCTAATTTCTTTTTCATAAATGGCAGATTTAATTCGAATTATTCTATGAAATTGTCTAAAATTTATCCTTTGGCATTTTTTTGTGAATTAAGCCCTCATCCTTCGTTAAAATCTCCGTCAATAGCGCTGCTATTAACGTCAATTTTGCCTCGTCTGAGGACTTAATTCTTCAAAAAACTACTCAAAAATAAAATCTGGACAGTTTATATGAAAACATAAAAAAACTATTATCCGGTAAAAAATCTATCTGGTTAAAACAGAACGTTTCAGGAGTAAAGATACAAAAAAATCTGACTCAAAATCAATTTCTGCGATAGAAAAT
>CAJBPB010000283.1 GCA_903957365.1 uncultured Bacteroidota bacterium | reverse complement strand
CCGTCAATAGCGCTGCTATTAACGTCAATTTTGCCTCGTCTGAGGACTTAATTCTTCAAAAAACTACTCAAAAATAAAATCTAGACAGTTTCTAAATGAATCCTGATTTATCAGTTTTAAGTTCTGTTTTTATTGGGGAACTTTTCCGGTGAGTGATTCCCTGATCAACCTTCGAAGTTCCAGCTGACTATTCTTGACCTCTCCCCTGGCAACAGGACGATACAATTCCGGATACCTGCATTTGGCCGGTCGATATTTCATATCGTCAAGGGTTCCGGTAATATCAATACCAAATTTAACCGGTAAAGGACTATCAACCACCGAAATATGATAATCAAAACTCATATCCAGATTATGCCTTCCGGCAACCACACCTTTGTATTTATCCATCACGATCAGGAAAGGATATACGTCTATTTCCTGCTTAAATACTGTAAACTCAGCTGATAAACTATCGACTTTGTTGTGGGTTTGTTTATTGAATTTCAATGTCTTGGCTATTTCGGTGAAGGTTTCTCCATCCATTAACACCAAATCCTGCCCTTTGATGGATGCAGCCCCGCGTATAGTCGATTTTTTGACGTTATACAACGAATCGAGGTAGGTTTCAGCAGCCATATGGTATTCACCCTTTCCACTGAATGAGCGTAACATTGGCATTATGGAATCAACATCCGGAATAATTTTCAGCAATTCGCTTATCTCAATGTCCAGCATGTGAAATTCGAGCCCCATAAAAAGATGATTCTTCCTTGGCGTACGATACATGGCTGTCAGATTCATTTTGGCTGCGGGGGTAACAAAGTTGAAATCATCCAAAACCATCAGCCCGTCTTTTATGCGCATTTTCCCTTTGATATCTGTGGCAACTCCTGAACCAAAATGCGCCAGCCCTACATTCACATTGAGTGTGAAATCAACGCCTTTCGGAACCATATAGGGGCCAGAGGATGCTTCTTCAGCTGTTGGCTTAGCAGCCTCATCTTCACCGAGACCGCTTGTAAGCGACATGAGCTGCACCAGATCGGAAGTATTGCTGACGAAATTGAAATCTCCCTTTAGAAGGGAATCATTCCGGAAATAGGAACTTATATTACTGAGTTTTCCCTCGAGACTGAAATCAGAGTTGTCTATTTTGAGTTTGCTCTCGTGGATATTAAAGACTTCCGGATTGAAATCCATCTGAATAGAAGGGATATCAATCAAAAACGGAACCGCTTCGAGGGTAATCATCCCTTTATTCATCTTCAAAAAACCAGTGGCCTGCCATTGCTGTATAATTTCCTTTTGACCCGGGTCGTTCACCAGATCAGCCGATATATCTATTTTTTCCATGGTAGCCGAGTCAGCGCCCATCGACATTTTCAGGTTTTCGCCATAATATTCAATCTTCATCTGGGGCTTCACAGCATTGTCGAGCAGATGTGCTTTAAACTTAAGCTGGTTCATGCTGCTGTTTCCTGATCCAAATGAAGCAACCAGCGCATTACCCGTCATTTCGACATTTAGCTCTGCTTCAAGTTTATTGTCTTTTTGGGGAATCATCGCAAACTGTCCGTCAGGCTGACTTGCAATCAACCGTATTGTATCCATCTGCGCCGAAACTGTATCGTACCGGAATGTACAGTTAATATGCGGAATGCGTGAACTATCCATTACGTCAGAGGATTCGAAGGCGATCCATCCATTTTTTATATGGGCGTTTGTGTTGTGTAATGTACTTATATGCAGATTTTTAGATTTTATTTTTGCTGAAACGAACTTGGTCTTGTCTGAAGATGCATGTACATTCGGGAGTTCAAAATCAATAAGTGAATTATCGGTTTGCATTGTAATTGTATCATACAAGGCAGTGAAATTGGATAGTTGTACTGAACCGACAAATTTCATCTTATCAAACTGCATTTTATCCAGTTCTGACATTAAAAACTGCGATGAAACCTTACCAGAAGCCTTCCCTTCAATTTTCATTTTTGGTTCGGTTGGCAATAAAGAAGCAAATTCTTTTAAAGTAAAATTTCCTTCCGAATTCAAATCACAATGCAAATCGGTGAATAAATGCGAAATATTACCACTCGTCTGAAAATCAGACTGAGGTGTTTTGGCACTGAACCGTTCGATACGGAAATAGGATGTTTCATCATTGGTAAGATCAGAATAAAACACAAACTCACTATTCATGTCACTTAGCGGAAGCGGGAATTCAGTATAATTCAATTTACCATCCTGAAGTAAAATATGCATATCCATCAAAGGATAAAGCGAATCGGAGTAAATTCCTAAAAACCTGCCGTCAGAAGAAACCAAACCTTCTGCAACAACTCCCTCTAAATAATGCTGATAGGAAGGTGGAATCAGAGCCAGAACACCAGGCAATGGAAGCATTTTACTTTGATAGGTTATATCGGTAATTACCTGAAATGGTGTGTCAATATATCTGGCTGTTCCACTAAAAGTAAGGCTCATATTATTGACTATTGCCTCAGATTTTTCAAATTTTACGTTCATTTCAGATAAAACTATCTGTGCTACAGTCCGGGTTTCTATCGCAGCATTCAGAAGGTATTGTTCACCTTCATAATTCACCGATAACAATCCTTTGCTGACATTGATCTGGCTTAAAACAGTATCAGAAATTACCTTTCCCGAAAATTCTGCGGTCAGATTGCTGATTTCGGTTACCATGCCGAGTTCCTGATCAATGTATGATATCCCGATGTTTTCCATTTTAACCTGATCAAGTTTTATAAAGCGAAACGGAGTGCCGGATTCTTCTGAAGTTTGGGTTGTATCAGATTTCACAACATCGAAGTTTGTGCGTCCTGTACTATCAATAAATGCATTCAAAATCCCATTACTGAGTTTCAGTTCGTTTAAAACCAGCTCATTGCGTTTCCAAAATGCCTTTAAATCAACAGTTCCGATAAATTCCTCAGCATGAATAATGGTATCAGAAGGAACTCCCTCAATATGATTTATCAAAGTGAATTGTTTCACTTTTAATCCGAATTGTGGAAATGTACTGAAAAAAGTCAGTTCCACTTCTCCAATCTGCGTTTCGCAGGTGAGGAGTTTCGAAGCCTCGGAACGAATTAAGGGTGTAATTTTTTCTGGTGTAAAAATAAACCAGACTGCGAAGCCAATTACAAATGCTACGATAGTGATCAGGCCCGCGAATGTGATGGCTGACCATTTAAAAATCTTTTTCATCCTATTCAATATTAATTTTTTACAGCCACAGGAAATATTTTAGCTGACACATTATGAAAAGTGCGTTAAACCATCGTAAACGAGCAAATCTGACTCATCAGAACACTTTTTGCTATTGCACAATAACTTTTGTGAAGGCGAAGGTCGTTCCAAAGTCATCCTGATATTTAAGTGAACTAGCAGTTAATTCGGTTACTTTATATACTTTTGGCACACTTCCGCCCACTTCAAGAATATGAATATGTGTCAGTTCTTCCTTAACCAGACTCCAGGTAAACGATTGTGCTTCTTCTTCTGTCACATCATCACTCGTGTCCCAGGTCTTTCCGGTATAGTCACTGACATATTTATAAAAAATAGTTCCCGATACCCATTTCCCGATCAGAAGTGATTCATCGAACGAAACTTCATCTTTTGTACAGGAATTAAACAGGATCGAAATGGAAAAACACATCATCAGGCAAACTAAAATCTTTTTCATGAGCACACAATATTTATTTATTAATTAATCGATTTAACGTAGTATTTTCAAAGAGCACATTCATTTTCAAATTGCGGTTGATAAAGTTCAGATGCCCTCTTTGTAATGGTTAATAACATGCAAAACAGGTTTCACAATGCTTCAACTTTCGATTACAAATATACAAGAAAAAAAACTGAATTGATCTAATCAGTAAGGCAGTAATATTTTACTGTTGAGGATGAGATTGATAAAAAAGAATGAACACTTGAAGAGAATGATTTGTTTTCATTTTTCAATTAAAAATCCTGACTTAGAATTGATAAAATTTAACAAAGTGATCCAATTTAATTTCTCACAAACGTTAAGAAATAAATTTTTAAAACATTCATTATGCGAGCAGTGGGTCAAAAAATCAACTTGATATTTTTTCAGATTGGCATTAATTTTATACCTGAATAAGAACAACTATTGACCATGGCTGTGTTCATTTTTTTGAAATCATGTTAAAAAATTCTAAAATCTGGGAGGAACAAAAGATGAAAAACAATAGTTTTTTCTCAAGCCTGCTCTTTATCGTCATTTTTGGCATTGGTTTGGCAATTTCCTATGCTTTCAAAGATGAATCAACAGGCAAGATTAACCTTGTAATTGCGATTTGTTCGTTGGTCATTGCACTGATCATTTCTGCATCAACCAAAGTAGCCGATCAATGGAACAGGGCGGTTGTCTTACGTTTGGGTAAATTTCACGTCCTCAGGGGACCAGGTATTTTCTTTATAATTCCTGTGATCGATACCATTCCTTACTGGATTGATATCCGGGTAATCACAACGACCTTTAAAGCAGAAAAAACCCTTACCAAAGACACAGTGCCGGTAGATGTTGACGCCGTCTTATTCTGGAAAGTGATTGATCCGATAAAAGCTGCACTGGATGTAGCTGAATACCAGAGCGCAATCAGTTGGGCTTCACAAACTGCACTGAGGGATGTGATTGGCAAAACCATGCTCTCTGATATGTTGGAAGGAAGAGATAAAATGAGTCACCTGCTTCAGAAAATCATAGATGAGCGTACGGAGCCCTGGGGAATAAACGTTATTTCGGTGGAGGTGAAAGATGTACTTATTCCTTCAGGTCTTGAAGCCGCCATGTCGATGCAGGCACAGGCCGAACGCGAACGGCAGGCCCGTGTTATTCTGGGTGATTCGGAGAGACAGATTGCTGAAAAGTTTGAAGAAGCCTCAAAATCTTATTTAAACAATCCGACCGCATTTCACCTTCGAGCCATGAATATGTTGTATGAAGGTCTGAAATCAAATGCAACGATTGTTGTTGTGCCAAGTACTGCCATTGAGACTATGCAACTAGGCGCAGTAACCGGTCTGACCGCTCTTACCAAAGAACTTGCAAGTGAAAAGCTGGTAAGACCAGAACAGCCTGATTAGATCGGCAGCAGAAAATCTACCGGGCAATATTTGTTGAAAACATAATCTTACTGAAGATCTGGGTATTGTCATACATCCCTGTAAAGTGTATGGCAGAAGGACCAAAAGCAAATACCGGAACCATGGAGGCTGTATGGTCTTTTGTCGAAAATGAAAGAATAGTCTTTGAAGTATTATTCTGATTTTCAGGTAATGTCAATCCACCCGTTTCATGGTCCGCTGTTACAACAACCAACGTATTACCATCACGTTCTGCAAAATCGAGGACGGTGCCCAATGTTCGGTCAAAATCCAACATTTCGGCAATCAGATAGGCTGAATCATTATCATGTCCGGCCCAGTCAATCTGTGATCCTTCAATCATTAAGAAAAAACCATCGGTATCACTTTTTAAAGCGTCAATCGCAACTGAAACAGAATGTTGCATTTCATCTTCTCTGCCTTTGTTGGCTGCAACAGGATGTTCATCCGAAGTAAAGACAAGTAGCTTAGGCGATTTACCTTCGGCTTCCATCAGACAGGTGAGCACTTCCCATCCATTTGTTTTCATCTCTTCAACGAGGTTTCTGCCATCTTTGCGATCCGTAAAATCGGCCATACCACCTCCTATCAGTACATCAACAGGTGAAGTACTTATATCAGCAGCGATATCTTCCTTGTCATTGCGTGTAAGATTGTGCGCCAGAAATGATGCAGGAGTAGCATGTGTTAATGCACAGGTTGTGACAACACCGGTAGATTTACCAAGTGATGAAAAAATATCAATCATGCTTTTCAGTTCAATACTGTCGGGTGACATGCCGATAATGCCATTGCTTGTTTTTTTACCGGTCGCCAGCACTGTCCCGCCAGCACCCGAATCAGTGATAACATTGTCGTATGATTTTGTCTGGCACATACCTGTTACCGGAAATCTGCCAAAATTCAACGTTTGATCAGAAGCCGAGACCGCCGCCTGAACCTGAGCGAATCCCATTCCGTCTCCGATAATAAAGATGATGTTTTTTGGCGAAGTTTCTAACACCTGTCCGATTGCCTTTTCAGTGAATAGCAACTGTGAAGTAAATCCGATAATAAATAAACCCAAAGGAATAAAGAAGCGACTCTTTTTCATTAAACTAAGTATTAGATTGTAAGTGCATTACAGTAATTTCGGGTAAGATACCAATCCGGCCTGGATAACCGATTGAACCAATTCCACGGTTCACATAAAGTTTCTGGCTTGCGTCGGGGCTTGAATAAAACCCTGCCCATTCGTTGTAAATATACTGGGCCGGACTCCATCTTATTCCCGGTATTTCGATTCCGAACTGAAAGCCATGGGTATGGCCTGCCAGCATCAGGCTAATGTCGTTATGTTGTGGTAAAACTACCGATTTCCAGTGACTTGGATCGTGTGAAAGCAGGATCTTCGAAGAGACAGTCCCCATGCCTTTGCTCGCTTTGACGATATCACCAAGCTGCGGAAAACGTGGATTGCTTCCCCAGTTTTCGACTCCGATTACACCCAGTTTTTCTCCCTCACGGTCGATGATGATATTTTCATTACGGAGTAATTTCCAGCCGATTTCATGATAAAACCGGTACAGATCTTCCATATTCTGCTTCTTGGCTGCTTTGTCGGGCCAGTTTGTATAATCACCATAGTCATGGTTACCCAGAATGGTCAGAACACCATTTTTCGATTTTATTCCTGACAAAACATCCTTAAAACGGAAGGCCTCATCGGTTGCATAATTAACCAGGTCACCTGTAAAAACTACCAGATCAGCATCTTCCGCATTGATAAGATCGATAGCCTCCTGCAAGGGTTCTTTTGATGACCATGAGCCCAGATGTAAATCTGAAATCTGCACAATCGTAAATCCATCAAACGCTTTGGGAAGATTCGGAATGGTTACATAATGTCTGAAAATCCTGAAATCATGTACCCATTTAAACATGCCGGTTATAAGACTTCCCAAAACAATGCCTCCGCTTATAAAGGCCATATTTTCAATAAAACGGGCACGACTCATGCGTGATGCACTTTCGGCAGGGTCTTTCTTTCTTTTTCCGGCAATCAGTTCAACCAAACGACGCAGACTGCTGATCAGTTTATAGATCAGTAACATAATTGCCGGAACAAGCTTTGAAAGGTAAAAAATGAATATGAAACCAAACAGGTAAATGTTAAATGTTTCATTCCAGGTATTGGTGGGGATATAAATGGCCACAAAAGTACTTACGCCCAGGGCCATCAGCGGAAGCCAGTAGAGTACTATCAAGACAGTCCGTACCCAGAAATGATAGATGAAAATTTTCCTTTTGATAAAGGACCACAAATAAAGTTCAAGCATCACGATCATTACCAGACCAGGGTAACGATTCAGGTTTTTAGGAAATACCAGCGAGGTCAGAAAATATCCTGTAACAACCAGCACCAGCGCAATAAGATAAGGTAAAAGCTTTTTAATTCTCATTTTTCAGGCGGCAAAGTTATAAAATGCCACGAATCTGAAGGTTAAATCATGTTAAGATTATATTAATTTTAAGAGAACGGTATGGATAAACTGAATATATATGTTTGTTTATCTGACATATACGGGTAGCTAACGAAATAGGTATGAAATTAAAACGAACATACAGGGAATATTTTTCTCAAATAATTTGCATAGATGAGATTAATCTTTAATTTTGCACCTCCAATTGAGCAGGTGTAACAGTCTGCTTCTAAAATTGAGAAGTTCTTATTATCAGATTGGAGAGGTGGGTGAGTGGCTGAAACCAACAGTTTGCTAAACTGTCGTACTCGAAAGGGTACCGGGGGTTCGAATCCCCCCTTCTCCGCCAATATTCGGGGCATAGCGCAGTCCGGTTAGCGTACCTGCTTTGGGAGCAGGGGGTCGTAGGTTCGAATCCTACTGCCCCGACATTGAAAACGAACCACTTACAATTTACTTGTAAGTGGTTTTTTCATTCTGTGCAAACAAGATGCAAACATTCTGAAATCAAAAAGTTATTTTTGCTTTAAAATTATACAGCAAAACCAAATTTATTCATTATTTGGTAATCACAATCTTTCCGGTTTTATTAAAACCAGCCGATTTCAAGGTATAGATATATGTCCCGGCAGGGATATGGCGGGTATCCCACACCGTTTTTTCATCTTTTACCGGCAGTTCTGCCACCAATTGCCCGTATAGATTCCTTATTTGTATTGACCCCGTTAGCATAACAGGATACTCAAATAACACATAGGTATTGGCAGGGTTTGGATACACCTTTATACCATCCGGGTTTTCATAATCATCGGTTATACCAACCGTAGTATCGGTAATCTTAAATACCCAGATATCAGGGTTAAGAGGATGTATTCAGCTAATATCGCCTGATGGGCCAAGTTCAAAATAACCAGAAATTACATATTCCGATTCATTTAGTTTTTGTACTCCAAATTCAATTCTCTCAGTTAATTGTCCACCAATACATTGCTGCCATTCCAGCGTTCCATTTGCATCAATTTTAAATACCCATATATCATCCTCTAAAATGCCATTGCCATGATTCCCAATTACATCACCGTCAAAGGACTGTGTTTGGCCAAAAACCATATAGCCACCATCACCGGTATTGAAAATCCGTTTAACCTGATCTGTACCAGACCCTCCATAGCATTTCTGCCACACGATATTACCGTCAAAATCTACTTTTACAAGCCAGATATCAGCGGTTCTATCTCCCAGATGATTATAACCCAAATGGTAACCAGAACCCGTCATATCGCCATCGGTTGCACTACCATAGCTACCCATTAAATATCCATCTGTGGTTTCAAGTACCTGTTGTGCACCATTATGCCCGCTACCACCATAACATTGCTGCCATTGTAGTTCACCCAAGGAGTCTAATTTATACAAAATAGCCTCAGATCCATCATCGAAGGGTTCGCATAAAAGGTTGCCTCCTGTATCCTGGATTGATTCTCCTCCTGCCAAAAAACCATGGCCGCTGGTTTCAATAATAGTATTTCCATAATCGAACCCAGAAGTACCAAAGCTGAAGTCCCACACTTTTTCGCCTTCGCTGTTTAGTTTGAGCATCCACATATCGTATGCACCAAAGTAATTACTCACTTCTCCATCCTCAGAACAGGTATAACCAAATGTTACGATACCATTGTCAGCGGTGAGTGCGCCATCCCACAATGCATCACGACAATTTCCACCATATATTCCCTCCTGTAATATATTCCCTAAACTATCTATCTTTACTATCCAAAAATTAAGATTTTCCGGATATGGATCATCATGAATATCTCCATCGGACGAGGATGAACCAGCTAAAATCCAATAATTTCCGTCAGTAGTCTTGAGGATTCTTTGTGGTGTTTCACTTTTACTGCCACCAATTTTCTTTTCCCATATCAGATTCCCTTCCAAATCTGTTTTTATTATCCAAACATCTTTTTGCTTGCCCGATGGGCCACAATCGTTGCAAGGTAATTCGTAAGAGCCAACAACCAAATACCCATCGCCTGTAAAAACCACATCCTCCGCCTGGTCTTGCAAATCTCCTCCAAAACAATTTTGCCAATCGATGTGAATAGGCTGGGAAAAGATTGAAACGCCAAAAATCAGAAAAGAAATTAGGAATAAGGATGTCATTTTCATGGAAGAGAATAGTATAGAGGGTTTTGCCGTGTACACTTCGACACCATCAATATTAATCATATTATCTGGTGATTGCAAACTTCGGTCAAACTGACTCCTGCTAAATACCAAAACATAAGGGATCATTCGTTCAATCACTTGATTTTGTCCAAAGGTCTGCCGTTGTTAACTGACAGTTTACCATTGATTATTTTATAACTATATGTTGCAGAGGCTTGTCCTTCAGGCTTTATGGTGTAAGTGTCTTCAGATGCAACAATCTCTCCTTTATGACTATAGGAGACATCTTTACCACTTACTTTTCCAACAGCAGCGTAGGAATAGGTATTGTTTTTATTCACTACAAAGGTCGCCATGAAAATCTTATCGTCGGTTTGGTAACCCTTCCATGTACCCACCAGATTCAGAGGTACCGTATTTGAAGTAGATTTTGCTGCAGCAACCACAGGTTTGGCGCCTGCATTTTCCAGGGCCTTCACAATATCGTTTTTATTCGCCTGCGCTCTGTTGGCATAACTCAAAGGCGAATCACCCACTTTGTTTACGGCATTCACCCCGGCACCATTCTTCAGGAGCAGATTTACAAGTTTGATGTTCCCTGCTTCAGACGCCAGCATGAGTGCCGTTTCGCCGGCAGTATTGGCTAAATTCACATCGGCTCCGCTTTCGATTAATAATTCACAATTGTCAGTTGCGGCCCTATAGCCAAAGTTCGTACCAAGTTTTGCCGCACACATGAGTGCCGTCATGTCCTGGGCATGCATGGTATTCGGATTTGCACCCAATTCAAGCAATTTGGCGATGGTTTTCAGCCGCGACTTCTTTTCGAGCGGATCAAACACCATGGCCATATGGGCCAGTGGTCCCGCCCATGGCGAAGCTTTCGATACTTCATTCACATCGGCACCACTCTTCACCAAAAGTTCCAGCATATCCAGATGATATCCCATAGCAGCATAACCAATCGCATTAAAATAGGTTGAATTATATCCATTCAGAATAGCTTTCTGTTCTATTAAATACTTTGCGGCATCTAAACTATTGCGCTGTGCAGCCGTTTGTATGGCAGTAATTCCCTGCGAAGTTGCCAGATTAATATTGGCCCCATGTTTGACCAAAAGTTTTAATCCCTCCACATTATTGAATTCAGCAGCAACATTCACCGCGGGTTCATCGCCATGTGTCCGGGCTTTACCCAGATGATTGACATCCACCTTATAGATTGTAATAAAATATTCGGCCCATTTGACCTGTTTTGGTTGTAGCATGGCTGCATTCAGAGGCATAGAATTTTCAGAAGTTGGGCCATATTTATTGGCTTTGTATTTCATGAGAATATCCAATATGGTAAAGTCATCATGGTCAATTGTTGCAGGAATCAGCCCCGAATAATTATCATCATGTTTGACATCTTCCACATTCGCACCCCGCTTTAAAATGGCTTCCACCGCTTCGGCATGCTGGTTGTCAACAGCACAGTTTAAAGCAGTTGCATTATACATACCCATATAATTGATATTTAATTTGGGACTGGCGTTGTTTAATATTGCCATGGTGATCGCTTTTGACTCCTCCGTTTGACCTCCAAAAGTCGCAACGATCAAAGCCGTAAACTTGTTGTTGAATTGGCTGTGGTAATTGATATCCACCCCCATTTTGATGAGCCGGACAACATTGTCCAATTTTGAATTGTAACTGGCTGAGCTAAGCAAGGCAACCAATGGAGTTGTAGCCCATGAATTGTCACCATCAGGGTCGGTATTCGTAAGTGCTTTCACATTGATTTTAGGAGAATCCAGCAATACTTTTATGATTTCGTTGTCCACCTTAAGGACACCACCACATGCTTTGCCCAACAAGGTAACACCTTCGTAAACCTCATTTACATTGGCACCGGCATCTAACAGCGCTTTTAACTGATTCACATCACGATTTTCCACTGCAAGGAATGTTAATGGCTGAACTCCTGCTGTCTGAGCGGATGTTGGGATGGATAAAATTGATAAACAGAAGATTACAAGGAAATTTTTAACGTACTTCATCATGAGTGTTAAGGTTATTTGCTGATGTTTTTAATTAGAATTTGTCAAAAACGTCCGATTTCTTCGTTATTCTCAATCTTCAAATCAGTCATGTACCTCAGTACACTCCTGATTTTCAGCTTATCGAAACCTCGAACCCGAACATTCTGAATCAAACTCCCTACTTTATGGACAGACTAATTATGATAATTAATGGTAATATTTTTATTCATCTACACATGAACAAGGCAT
>CAJBPB010000282.1 GCA_903957365.1 uncultured Bacteroidota bacterium | reverse complement strand
TCAGCAATATAATGCTTGTGAGAGACGTACTTCCGGTCGTAGAATTTTTCAGGCCAATGACA
This sequence comes from uncultured Bacteroidota bacterium, assembly GCA_903957365.1. GTDB lineage: Bacteria > Bacteroidota > Bacteroidia > Bacteroidales > F082 > CAJBPB01. The sequence goes on along the minus strand of CAJBPB010000282.1, from coordinate 2,055 downwards.
TTTTTCGCAGGTTTCCTGAGCAGGACGAAGGTTATGCAAAGGTGTTGGTATAGGTTGCGGATACGCCTCGGCCAATACTGAATACACCTGATACAAACCTGACATTTTAGATTTCACATACCAACCAGCACCTGATCCAACATGACATTCCACGCAATTAACTCGTTCGTGTGCAGATCCCTGATATGCAGTATATTCAGGTTCCATAACTTCGTGGCATAATGTCCCGCAAAATTCATTCGATTCGGTATAATGAAACGCCTGATAACTACCAAGTGCTGAAAGCACTATAAAAACACAAAGACCACTTAAAACAATAAAAAACACACTTCTTTGTTTTGGATCATTAAAATCGACGATCGGAAATTTCACATTTGTATCTTCCTTAACAACGCGTGCTTTTCTAATCCTCGCCAATTTACCAATCAGAATTATCGCCAATCCTGAGATCATGATACCTGGCAGTACAATAAAAGTAAACAAGCCTGAATAACTATCACCTAAACCAAAAAAAGTTGATATTAGAAATAGGATAAATATCAGGAATAATGAAAGTATTGCGATTAAACCACCAATAAAGGTAGTCCAGCTATAGTAATGTTTGGGTAGTTTCATGATTTAGTTCTTTAAGTTAAAATTAGTCCTTTTTTATTCGTGATAACCATTTACAATGCTTTTAAAATTGGCTGAGATTGGTTTTCCAGTTGTACTTATATAAATATGTATGACTAAAAAAAGTGAAATCAGAAAACCGGTTGCAGCATGCAACATGGCGGTTAACTGGATACCACTAAATCCTGCGACTCGTGGGATAATAAATTCAGGGAACAACAATGCCAATCCGGAAACAATTAAAAATGGTATAATTACAAACATAAAGAACACGTACGTTACCTTCTGAAGAGGATTAAATTTACGGTCTTTTGTGATCGGATAAGGTGTCTTTTCGCCCTTAAACATGCCAAAAGCATAGTAGTTTGATTGCTTGATTAGTTTTTTAACGAGTCCTTTTAATTTGATCCGGTAGAATCTGATGTTACCCGTTTTGAAATTGGCAATCACAAAAAACAAATAGTTGATCGACATAATGTAACCTGCAATATTGTGGAAAGTAACCGACATATCAAATTTTATCAGTTCAAAATTAACGTCACTATATTGTAAACTTATGCCGGTAGCGATGAGCGTTAGTATAACAAGGGCATTAATGGCGTGCCATATTCTTAACCAGACGGGATATAAATATAATTTCTCAGACATCGTTTATTTCTTTAAAATTCGTAAAATAATATGAATTGTAATTCCGGCCAGAGTCAGTCCAAAAATAATAAAACTTAACAAATTGACATATTCATTCCGGTTGGCTCCAATCAGATACGCTTCATTCAGAATTGCTGAATTGACAAAACCACGTGATTTTCTAACTTCCAGATTCTGGTATTTATAAAGAGATCCCAATAATACGGTGTTTGACGAGTGACATTCAACACAATTACGGCGTGCCTCCTCCTTTGGTTGAATATTATGATGTACCCAAAGTGTATCTGATTCAGATGTATGGCATTCGATGCAACGTACTGAAGCAAAATGCAATTCAAAATTCGGGAGAAACTCATGGATTGACTCCAGCGCAGGCTTTATTGAATCTGAAATGCGTTGAAAATTATAGCTGTTATTATGACAACGTTTACATGTGTTATTATGATAGGTTACAATCTCAGTAATACTGTAATCTCCATGGGTCATAGGCCGGTATGAATGTGGATCGTGACACATCCAGCAGGTGAAATCCTCACTATGTCTGGTTGCATGCACACTCTTATTAAAATCTTCTTCAACCGCTTCAAAATGGTATTTTTCATATTCAGGATCACCGCCATGACAATCAATACAAGCGTATTTAGGCTCTAACCGAAGTTCAGCATTATGTGGAAATGTTTCATATTCAGGCGCATGACAGTCGGTACATGCAAAGTTCTTATGCACACCTTTATAGAATTCCTGTGGATTATAAACAAAATTCGGGTTCATTGCCTTGCGTTCCTTCTTTTCCGT
>CAJBPB010000281.1 GCA_903957365.1 uncultured Bacteroidota bacterium | reverse complement strand
CGGACTATAATTATAACTGTCGCTCCATTTTCCACCACCCCAACCTGGTGAAAAATAAATACTGTTCGCGATGGTTGTTTTATTATCCGGTGTATAAAAGTGATTAAGTGAAATAAATGGTTTATGATAGAAATTCTCAGAAGCATTTTTTATCTTCCCATTCAAACTGCCCCAGTCTTTATTGTATTTATATCCATAATGTTCCACTTCTACTTCACTGAGTTTCAAATTTCTCTGGCCATGTTTTTCTGGTCCACCCAGCATTGTGAAGGTAAGAAATTGTTTATCAGAGAGTTGTTTGCTGATGTTAAGGTAATATGCCCATGCATCAACATAAGTAGCATCGATATAACCATCGCCACTTGTGCGCGAGGCAAGCAGACTTATCGAAAATCCGTTTTTCAATGGTCCGGTGTTGTATTGAAAAGTAGTTTTATGGTTACCATAATCTGTGGTATTGAAACTTAATGAGCCACCACTTACCAGCGTTTGTTTTTTGGTTACAATGTTTATGGTTCCACCAACTGAATTGAGTGCAACTTTGGAAGCGCCGATTCCTTTCTGAATCTGAATACTGCCAGCGGCCTCGGTAAGACCAATCCAGTTATTCCAATATACCAGACCATTTTCTGCACCATTGATTGGTACCCCATTGAGCAAAACAGCGATATTTTCCTGGCCAAATCCTCTGACAGCCACACTGGCATCTCCTGATCCTCCACCGTCTCTTGAAGCATACACTCCAGGCGTGTTTTCGAGTATTTCTGGTAATGGACGGTCGCCCAGTTCGGTTGATATTCTGATGGCTGAAACTGAACTGAAACTGACCGGATTTTTTCGTTCCTGGGCAAGATCCTCAAGGATGTTAATTTCAGTTAAAGGGATGGAAACAGGTGTGAGATAGATTTTATATGGCTGAATATCATCATTTTGAATTTTAATTACTTCATTTATATAACCAAGATGATATATCTTAAGTTTTAGTGGAAAGCGGATGTTATCAAAATGGAATTTTCCATTTGCATCACTGACTGTTCCGCTTTGATCATTCAGGTTTATAATTTCAACTTCGGAAATCGGATCTCCAGTTGAAATATCGATTGCAAATCCTGTAAATGTTGTTTGTCCGATCAGTATATTTATACTGAATAATAAAGACAAAAGCGTAATTGTAAATTTCATAACTATTAGTTTTACAACAATTAAACAAAAAAGCCCCATAATTCACAGGGGCTTTGTGTATTGTTATAAAATCAGTTATGAATCCGGTGGGATATAAAATACCATTCACGCGAAAAAAAATTCCATTTCACTTTGTGAAATAGCCATAACCTGATTTCATTCTTCTACCATCCAGACTTTAACTGTCGGTTCCGGAATTACACCGGCTCAATCCTTGTGCTGTTGCCAACCTAAGGAGTCGCGGACTATGACCGCCGATCGGGAATTACACCCTGCCCCGAAGAATTATTTCGCTACAAATATAATTGTTTATTTTTTCACAATGCTATCAGAAGCCTAATTTAGAAGATTTCCAGATTAACATGAAATATTTGAAAAACCATTTTGGGAGCTTTATTATGCGATAGTCTTGAGATATTCAAGTGCATACAATGAAGCAGTTGTGCCATCAGAGACTGCTGTTGTAATCTGTCTGAAACGCTTGGCCGTTGCATCGCCGGCAGCAAATACACCTGGTATATTTGTTTGCATCTGACCATCTGTAACGATTTCGTTGTACTTATTAAGGTGAATACACTTCCCTTTTAAAAAGTCAGTATTGGCTTCATAACCAATGAAAACGAAGACACCGTCAAAATTTTGTCTGAATGTTTCATTTGTATTAACATCCATATATTCAATTGATTCCAATGAATTTTCTCCAAAGAAACCTGTCAGTTTGGTGTTTAATCTTATTTCAATTTTTGGATGATTCAGCGCTTCATCCTCAGCGTGTTTTGATCCCTGAAAATGATCGAACTGATGAAATATTGTCACTTTGCTGGCATATTTTGTCAGAGAAACAGCTTCTTCCAATGCAGTATTTCCTCCGCCAACAACTGCAATTTCCTTGTCCTGAAAAAAATCACCATCACAGGTTGCACAATAAGAAATACCTCTGCCTTTCAATTTGTCTTCACCGGCAAGACCCAGTGTTCGTGACCTGCCCCCTGTTGCCAGAATTATTGCATCAGAAGTGTATTTTTTCCCATTTGAAAGTTCAAGACTTTTTAACTTAGATTCAAAATCGATTTTTGTGATTTCAATGCTGGAAATCACGTCACAACCAAATGATTTCGCCTGATTTAACATATGCATTGATAATTCATATCCTGAAATATTTTCAACTCCGGGATAATTTGCAATCTGATGGGTGAGTAGCATCTGACCACCGGCGATGGATGAATCGAGGATCAGCGTTTTGACTTTGGCCCGGGATAGATAAATGCCAGCTGTTAGACCTGCAGGTCCACCGCCGATAATAATCGTCTGGTAATGTGTGTTTTCCATTTTAGGAATGACTTTTATATTATTTTGGAAATAAAAAAATCACGCAGGAGGCAGTTTCTTTACTTTAAAACTATTTCCTGCATGATTAGCGTTTTCAGGAGGATTTCTTATGCTGAAAAAGTTTTATCAAGAATAGTAGTGATTTGGGTGCGTGACTGAATGCTGCTTGTAGCGGCCGCCACTTTTCCGTTTTTGTAATAAATTACAAAAGGAATCCCCATGAAACCACGACATTCTGGTAAGTTTCTGATAATGTGTGCTTCAGGTGAATCGAATGCCATATCTCTGAATTCAACATGTTGATATTCTGGTTCGATTTCGTGCATTACACCGTAAACAGGAATACACATCGGTCCCATGCGGCCGCAGCAAACCATTACGTTTTCTTTTTCGTTGATAAGTTTTGTTAGCTCGTCGGCTGTTGCGATGTGCTTTAAATTTGTAGGTAGTACCATGATTTTATTTTTTTGAGGTTATAATTTCATTTATTACCTATCATAAATGATGCCAAAAGGTGATACTTAAGCGATTTATTTTGATTTTAAGCAATCGTATTTCAAATGGATTGTCAGCAATTCATTTTGATCGATGCAATGATAAGTCAGGAATTACAAATAGAAAATTTTTAAATACTTGTTATATAAGTATTTATATCCTTTTAATTATTCTTAAGCGGTGGGTATAACGATGTAACTCATGGTTAAAGATTCCATAATGATCGATTGAATCAATCCGCACCTTCCCTGATGCATGGATAATCTGATTTTGATTGAGTAGTATGCCAACATGAACTATCTGTCCTTCATCATTGTCAAAAAATGCCAAATCGGCAGGTTCGGCCTGTTCAATGAAACTGATCAGATTACCCTGATCAATTTGTTGTCCGGCATCACGCGGAATTTGAAAGCCGGCAGCCTTAAAAACCAACTGAACCAAACCTGAACAATCCACTCCAAAAATTGATTTGCCACCCCATATATAAGGTACATTGGTGAATTGTTTTGCAAAACCAATGATTTTCGTTTTGTCAGGTTCCTGAATATGCTGGAAGTCATAATTATTTTGAACTATTTCATCCGGTTTGGAACTCGGATCAACCGGAATATTGCTTAAAACACTTCCAAAACTCAGATGAAACATAGAACCATCACTCAGCAAGAGACTTGAAATTGGCGCTGTACAAATGCTTATGTCATTCTGATTATACTGTTCTGACTCAGTTTCAGTAAGAATCCTGCATTGCTTTTTGTCAATCCAGCCTTCATAGCCATCGTAGTCATTGCGTATCAGTGCATAATTTTCCAAGGTGTCGGTGATAGTGAATATTTCACCAAAAAGTAATTGCGAAACCATCTCGCTTTTATCTGAGGGAATACGCCTCAAGGGTACGACTGACAGATTACAAATACCTTTTTGCATTAGATATCAATTTAATTATGAACAAATTAGAGAGATTGAATACACACAGAAAGCAGGCAAAGTTATACTACTTTTGCTTGGTTTTCGTTTTGTGTTGAGAAAGAATTTAAGTTTAGGTTCTTATTCTGAAAAATAACAGGGATATTTTTTGTCTTTGCTCACCATTTTCTATCAACGACATATTCGCACAATCTATAAAATTATCCCTTTCAATCTCATGGCGATAAGGTGGTTTTGCCATTAATATTACATTTGCATCAATAAATCTGTTTTATGGCGAGTGCAATGTTAGGATATTTAAGGCACCAGTATGTTGCAGTACTGAAGATTTCAGTCTTTATTTTTTCGATACTACTTGTAATGTGGTTTATTCCCCATGAAGGTAAATTTAAATTTGATTTTCAACAAGGTAAGCCATGGAATCATGAGGCATTGTTTGCTCCGTTCGATTTTGCGATTCTGAAAAGTGAGAAACAGATCAAAATAGAGAAACAGCGTATCACTGATGAATTGAATCCCTATTTTGATTATCAGGAAGAAGAAACAATACTAAACCGAGAGATACTGGTCGTCAATTTTGAAAAAAAATGGAAAGAACTGCATAAGAATAAGGCTGACATAAGATATTCAAAATCAAAAAAGACTTTACTCAGCATTTATGATTCGGTCCAAAGTATTGGAGTGCTTCAGTTTCATCAGATTCTCGTCCAGCGTGATCAGAATTCGAAAATTAATATTATCAAGAATCGCACAGCCAGTAGTTTGGAAATCAATAATATATACACTGTAAAGTCTGCTTTTGATTACGCATCCCGGGTAATTGATTCAACATCCGGCATCGATCCTGTTGTTTTAAATGCCTTATTCGGATCGGCTTTTATTCAAAATCTGGTGTATGATGAACGTATCACAAAACAAGAACTTAATCAGGCGCTTGATAATGTTTCAACAACATTTGGCATGGTGCAGCAAGGTCAGCTGATTGTTGCGCAGGGCGAACTGGTCGATGAAGTAAAATACTCGGTATTAAGTTCATTGCGTTCGGAATATGAACAAAGAGTCGGAAGTACTTCTGAACAGAATATGCTGATATTGGGGCAGGCGGTGCTGATTACATCCGTTTTTATCGCATTGTTTCTTTTCATGATAATTCTTAGGAAAGATATTTTCAGCAACCTGAGGAAAATAATATTGATTCTGGTTTCGATGCTCATTGTCATTCTTCCTTCATTTACTATTCTTGCTATTAATCCAGCACTCATCATGCTTTTTCCTTTCGGTATTCTGCCAATTATTCTGATTACGTTTTTTGACACAAGGATAATGATGATGGTGCATATCTTAACCGTAATGATCATCGCTTTGGCTGTTCCATCTGCCTTTTCATTCGTTTTTTTGCAATTAATCATCGGTTTTATTGTGCTTTTTAGTCTTGTCAACCATAACCGCCGAACCTATTATTTCCGTACATCGGTTTATATATTCCTGACTTATGCTATTTTATTTTTTGGATTTCAGGTCATTCAGGAAGGAGCTATTCATCTTTCCCAGTTCAATCAGCTTACCAATATGGGCATCAGCGCAACCTTAACTTTGTTGGCATTGCCTTTAATTTATGGGTTTGAGCGTGTTTTTGGAATAATTACTGACCTTACCTTACTTGAATTCAGTAATACAAATAGTCCTTTGTTAAGGCAGCTTGCGCAAAAAGCGCCAGGAACTTTTCAACATTCCATGCAGGTTGCCAATCTGTCGGAAGAAGCTTTATTTGTGATTGGAGGCGACACTTTACTTGCCCGTACCGGTGCCTTGTACCACGATATCGGCAAAATGGAGAATCCTCTGTATTTTATTGAAAACCAGATGGGTGGTTATAATCCTCATGACGATCTGACAGCAGCTGAGAGTGCAAGAATAATTATTGATCATGTTGTGAAAGGGATCGAAAAAGCGCGAAAAGCACGCTTGCCAGAGCAGATCATCGATTTTATCCGCACACACCATGGCGATCGTCGGGTTGAGTATTTTTATTTTATGGAGCAAAAGGAAAACCCTGGATTGGCTCTGGATGAGCGTGATTTCAGGTATCGCGGACCCATTCCTTTTTCCAAGGAAACTGCGGTTGTGATGATGGCCGACTCGGTGGAAGCAGCTTCACGCAGTATCAAAAATCCGACCGAACAGAAGCTGAATGACCTGGTTGAGAACATCATTACCAAACAAATGGAAACCAATCAATTTGTGAATGCCGATATCACCATGCGCGAAATAATCACAGTGAAAAAGATACTAAAGAAGAAACTGATGAACATTTATCATGTGCGAATCGCTTATCCGGATTAATTCAAAATTCAAATTGCAAAATTCATATTGTAAAATTCAAGATGGTATTTTATCTGAATACAAAACTATTACCCGAGTCTAATTTGTTTGGTCTAAACTGTAATTTCCGTTTTTTTGGTTACTTATAGCTTCATGTCTTAATCTTAGAATTGCGTTCTGATTTTGAATTGTACTTTTCGACATTTGTAAATTGTATTACATTTTCTTTTGCAGATACATCAAAGCATTTGGACCCTCATTAAATAATAAATCCAGAAAACTCAGGTTTGGTTGGAATGCAGATCTGTCACTAAATACCTGGTTGTATGGCTTGTAAGTTGAGTCTGTTTCAATATTTTTACAATTGAATGTTTGTCTGAAGTCAAAAAAATCATCCGCTTTCTTTTCGTAGTTTTTTGTAAAAGTGACGGTTTTATCTGTTTTTAACCTTTTGAAGATCAATTGCAGGATTTCCGTATTCAAATCGATCAGCTTTTCGTATTTACGGTTAAATATTTTTTCAAAATGATGGATATAATGATCGAAAAAAGGAGATGATCTGTATGCGGATTCAATGGCCCGTAAGTGTTTTGATTGCCAGGGTTCATCATTGAAAATGCCTATTTCGCCTGTTTTTGTATTGTTTCCATTCACCTTGATAACCGGGATGCTCAAGTGAAGCAAACCATTTGCACTGAGAATTGTGCATCGGTTTCGCAGCGTTTGTTTTGGATAGGATTCATGAATCTCAATTTCCACAATTTCAAATTTCAACAACTCAGTCAGATAGTCAACTGATGGGAAATAGGAAGTTGGGAAGATTGCCCTTGAATGAAGTTCTGGTGAATGCATGTACAAATTTATCAAAAAATTCCGACAGATCGATTGTCATTCAAGGCTTCGCTCAAAGTGAAGCTTTGAATAACAAAAAAGCCACCCGGTCAGGGTGGCTTATGATGTTTGCTTCAAAGTATTATCAGTTAGCTTTCAATACATCGCTGATGGCTTGTTTGAAAGATTCTTTCGGTAAAGCGCCCATTGCCATTTGTGGCTGTCCGTCTTTAGGGCAGAACAGAATTGAAGGTATGCTACGGATGCCAAAAGCACCGGCCAGTTCTGTTTCAGCTTCGGTATCTACTTTATAAATGTTGATTTTACCTTTGTATTCGGCTGAAAGTTCTTCCAGAATAGGTGAAACCATTTTACATGGCTGACACCAATCGGCATAGAAATCAATGATACAAGGCAGTTCTCCTTCGAACTTCCATTCTTTGTTTACTTCAAAATTAAAGACTTTGTCTTTAAATGTTTCGAGTGTTAAATGTTCCATAACTATTTGATATTTATTTTATTTATTTTTCTTAATGAATGAATTTCCAATGAATTGCAACTATTTTACGAGCAGATTATCCTTCACGATTTTCAAATATGCTTCTTCTGACAATGCGCCTGTTTGCATACTTGGTTCGCCTTTCATCGGAACAAACAATACTGCAGGAATACTTTGCACCTGAAAAACAGAGGCCAGTTTGCGTTCGTTGTCAACATTGATTTTATACACTTTTACTTTGCCTTCATATTCTTTGGCAATTTTATCCATTGTCGGTGCAATCATTTTGCAAGGTTTGCACCAATCAGCATAAAAGTCGATGATAACTGGAACATCGCCTTTAAAAACCCATTTTTGAGGGTTTTCTTCAAAATTCCATACTTTCTCAAGAAATTCATCATAGCTGATGTGTTCTGGCTTTCCGGTTTCGGTAATTGTTTCCACTTTGTTTCCTTCAGGAATTTCTTTTCCTGTGGTGCTGCTGCAAGCCGTTGAAATGCCTACAACTGTGATTATCATTAAAAGGCTTTTTTTCATCATTTTGAATTTGTTTACTTTGTTTGAGTTTGCAAAAATATAAATTTTTTAATTAAATCGCTTAAATATCACTATATTTTGTAATTTTGTCATCAAATTGCATACCAGAAAAATGATGATACCTAACATGACAGTTAGTCAGTTTAATAAAATTAATCCTACAGATACTGATAATAAGATATTTACAGAAGATGAACTATTATTTCTTTTGGCTGAACAGAAATGGAAGGATGGCTACACCTGTCTCAAATGTGGAAATGACAATTATTGTAAGGGAAAAAAGCCGCATGCACGCCGATGTACAAAATGTAAGACAGAAGAGTCAGCCACAGCACATACCATTTTTCATCGTTGTAAAATACCATTGAATGAGGCATTTACATTAGCAAGAATTGTTTGCTGCAATCCAAAAATATCCACTTATGAGATCAGCAGACAATTTGAAATAAGACAAATGACTTGCTGGAAGTTTAAAACACATATGATGGAGTGCTTGAATGATTCTGAAAACAGCCTGAAGCTGAAAGAACTTATGCAAATGTATCAGCAAAAGACCAGTATATCATAGAACCTGTTTGGCCGTTCGCCTCAATTGATTAATTTTGCACAAAATTGAGCTAAAAGCCATTAAAATGAGGATTCTCATCCACAATATCAAAGAACTTACCGGAATTGACTACGAGTCGAAACTGCTTCGCAAAGGCGCGGAAATGGCTGAACTTAGGTCAATCCAAAATGCTTACCTGTTAATTGAAGAGGGAGTCATCGCTGATTTTGGCACAATGGTGTCGGATGGCTTTTCTGCCAAAAAGTCCAATTTGCATGACACTGTGCAGATTGACGCAAACAATGGACTGGTATTGCCTTCCTTCTGCGATTCACACACACACCTTGTATATGCCGCCTCCCGTGAAATCGAATATATCGACAAGATCAAGGGTTTGAGCTATGAAGAAATTGCAAAAAGGGGCGGAGGTATTTTAAATTCAGCTGCCATGACAGCAAAAGCCACTGAGGAAGAGTTATTTGAATCAGCCTTTGCACGGCTCAATGAAATAATGATGCACGGCACTGGCGCTGTTGAGATTAAAAGCGGTTATGGACTGACAACTGAGACCGAACTTAAAATGCTTCGGGTGATCCGCCGGCTTAAGGAAGTAAGTCCGCTTACAATAAAAGCAACATTTTTAGGAGCACATGCGGTCCCAACTGAGTATAAAGGCCGGCAGAATGAATATGTTGACCTGATCATCAATGAAATGATCCCTATGGTTGCATCAGAAGACCTGGCAGATTATATTGACGTGTTTTGCGACAAAGGATTTTTTACAACGGAAGACACTGACAGAATATTAAATGCGGGAATGAAATATGGTTTGCGTCCTAAAATACATGCCAATGAACTTGCCAGGTCGGGGGGTATTCAAACAGGTGTTAAATACAATGCCTTGTCGGTTGATCACCTCGAATACACTGGAAAAGAAGAAATTGATGCGCTTCTGAATTCGGAAACCATGCCGGTTATTCTGCCTGGTGCAGCTTTTTTCTTAGGGATGCCTTATGCTCCGGCACGTCAGATGATTGGTGCAGGTTTGCCTGTCGCGATGGCAAGTGATTTCAATCCAGGTTCATCTCCTTCTGGAAATATGCAGCTGATTCTATCAATGGCGAGCATTATATACAAACTTACTCCGGAAGAAGGTATCAATGCCACAACCATAAATGGGGCTTATGCGATGGGAATAAGTGAAGAATTAGGTTCAATTGCCAAAGGTAAAACGGCCAATGTAATCATCACAAAACCCATCCCCGGTATCGCCTATCTGCCTTATGCCTACGGATCAAACAAAGTTGAAAAAATCATTCTCAACGGT
>CAJBPB010000280.1 GCA_903957365.1 uncultured Bacteroidota bacterium | reverse complement strand
TGCCAGCCGGGACGTATTTTATTGTAGAATTTCCGCGCAACATGTATTTTGTAAATAGAGTATCATTTTTAACCCATACTTTATGAATATTTTTTACGCGTTCCAAAAATCCTATTATATCAATTTTAGCATTAATACTCGTGTAATATCCTGACGGGTCAATTGTTATCTTATGTTTTATATAGTCCACTTTTTCAGGGCTTTTCATAAGGTCTTTTGTCTGAAAGTATTTTATCAAATAAACAATCTTACCCAATGCATCTTCATTGCCGTCGTTAATCATTGCGGCAAATCCCAATTTGTATTCAGGCATGTATCCAATTTCTGCATTGCCACCTGGAAGGCTTCCTGAATACCCGTGATACATAAATCCTTTATAATAACTTGCCTCGTTTGATAATCCAGACTTCTTAAATATTTCTGATTTTGAAAGTATTCCCATACTTCCAGATCTTTCCATTCTTTGTATAGAGGAATCTGAAAGAATCCGGATACCGTTTATTTCACCACGGCTAATAAAAAATTTCACAATTTTTGCAAAATCCTTTGGGGAAGCGTTAAGTGCTGCTGCGGGACGATATAAAATATTGAAGTAGTTTAATTTAAATCCATTTTCATATAAACTCGCGCAGGTTTTTTTGTAATGTTCAGTGTTATAGAATGTCATATTCTCAATTCCCATAGGTTTAAAGAAATATTTATTCATATAGTCTTCAAAACTAATTCCTGATACTTTTTCAACAATATAGGCTGCAACTGCAGTACCTACATTGCTTTCATTCTTTCGGGTGCCAGGCATGTAAAGACATTTCCTGGATTTGGGATAAAAATCAAGGGCTTCTTTAAGTGTTTTAGGTTTTGGGTCATCGCTGCCAAGCTCGGCCAAATGCCAATAACTCCATCCTGACGTATGTTCAAGCAGGTTTTCAATCCTTATTGGATGAGTGTCTTCCCATGGATTATCAAATTTGATTTCGGGTATTATGTCCCTGACTTTATCCGTTAGGGATAACATACCTTCTTCCTGTAGCTTTAGGATTGCCAATGAAACCATCATTTTCGAAATTGAGCCAAGCCGAAACATGGTGTTTTCGTTTACATTAATATTATTTTCAATATCTGCTTTGCCAAGCCCTCCAATCCAAACTACTGAATCCCCATTGATCATCACAATGCCAGCTCCTGCAGTATTTGTTTCTTTTAAAACTTCGTTGATTGATTCTTTTAATTCAATGAGTGTTTCTGGCTTATTTGTATTTCTACTTTCCTGAGCGAAAGATATTGAGAAGTTACAAATTAAAAGTAAAATCCAAATCAGTCTGATTTTTATAATATGCATTTTTTGAGTTTTTTTTAGAATTATGTGCTTGCCCAAGAATGAGTCAAAACGAATGGCAAACTGCCATTATGGTTATAACTTTGCGTATTTATTTTTTTTCCACCAATGACAAAACCCTTACTAAATTCATCAAGATCAATAGATAAGCGATGTTTCCTGATCAAATTTGTTTCATGATTTATGATTGAAATAGGTTTGAAGATTTGTTTTGTTGTTTGATTGTAACAAATGTAAATGAGTTAATTCATTTAACCTAATTTAATATTCAGCTTTTATGATTGATAAAAATGAAGCGAGTGATGCGAACGAAGCGACTTGAGCGAGTTAAGCGACGGAAGCGGGTTAAGCGAGATGAGCGACGGAAGCGAGTTAAGCGAGTTGAGCGAGTTGAGCGAGTTAAGCGAGTTGAGCGAGTGAAGCGAGTTAAGCAAGTTAAGCGACGGAAGCGACTTGAGCGAATGAAGCGGGTTAAGCGATGGGGCAAATGAGAGACTTAGAGAATGGTGAAAAAAAAGTAAAGGTTTCGCTTGTTTTTGAAAGAAACTATGATGCCAGAACCAAGGTGGTTCTGAATCAGGGTTCGGGCAGGAGTGGGGTTGTCGATTAGATTTTATAAAATTACTCTTCGAAGATTTATTGTAAATTTACAGTTCAAAACAGACGTCAAACTGATTTCGATTACTAATATTGTTATTTATGAAAATGTCATTGCCTGCAGGATCGTTGAGATTTATTTTAATTTTATTTTTTTCGTTTTTATTTTTTTCAGGATATATTTCCTGCAGGAAAGATTCTGTTGGTGACACGATAACACTAACATTTACAAGCTGGAGAACTGACGATATAGAGCGGATGAACCGAATAAATGCACTTTTCACTCAAACACATCCAGATATTCAGATAAACTTTCAGCCCTTTGATACTGAAGTTTACGACAGTATTGCGCTCGACCGTTTAAAAGATGGCGCTGGAGCTGACATCATATTCCTTCGCTCATACGACAAGGGTCGTAAGTTTTACGATAACGGTTATCTGTACGATCTTACAAATGTCATACCTGACCTTGCTGCTTTCAATCCGATGGTTGTAAATGCCTGGTCAACAAAACAAGGTATTACTTATGGCTTGCCTTCAGTAGGTGTTACCCATGGTATTTATTATCAGAAGGCGCTGTTTGCCAAATACAATATACAGGAACCCACCACCTGGATTGAATTTATTGCCGCGTGTGAAACTCTTTACGAAGGTGGTGAAACAGTTTTTGCTCAGGGGACATTGGATAGCTGGACACTTTACGAAATTGCTTACTCCGGCTTAGGCGCAAATTTTTACGGCGGTGAGGCAGCCCGTCAGGACCTGATGTCAGGAACAAAGAAGTTGACCGACCCCAATTTCCTCGCAGCATTTTCAGCGGTAAACTCTCTGAAGATGTATCTGCCTGAAGGTTACCAAATGCTAGGTTACGATGCTATGAAACAGTTATTTACATCAGGTAAAGCCGCTATGTTTTTAGGTGGTTCCTGGGAGATCAGCACCTTTGAAGATATGGGCGCTGATAGTTCAGAAATTGGTTGGTTTGCACCTCCCGTGGTCACTCCTGGTGATAAACTCCAATATTGCTTTCATGTTGATGCTGGCATCGGTATTAATAAGAATACAAAGAACATGGAAGCCGCTATCGAATATTTAAAATGGCTATCCGGTACACAGTATGCGCAAGCCTTAATGGATGAACTTCCAGGTTTCTTTTCCTATACACCGGGAATACTCACCATGATTAACCCGTTGGCACAGGAAATGTATGACGCTTCCCTTACTGCCAATCTGACTGTTCGTACCATGTGCGAAAGATTGAGTGTTCAGGAGCCGTCTGGCAGTACCTTGATGGGTAATGCGTTAAATGGAATGATGAATGGCGATTACACAGCCGAAACTGCTGCATCATACGTGCAGACTCAACTTGATACATGGTATAATCCTTGAAGAATAATGAAAAGTGATATTTCATAATTCATAACCTGGGGTTTGATTTTCAGAGATTTTGAGCTGGTGGATGTGTTTCCTGCAAACTGATAGTGGATTATTTATGGATTGGATTTTGGGTTTAGCAAAATGATCCAACGGCGTTGAGAAATTGTGTCTAAAATTTATCCTTTGGCATTTTTTTGTGAATGATGCCC
>CAJBPB010000279.1 GCA_903957365.1 uncultured Bacteroidota bacterium | reverse complement strand
TCATGCTTCAACTTTTTTTCGCGTAACTTTACCTTGATATTACTGATGCCATTTTTCTCAGGAGGCGCCTTCATTCCTGCCTCCTTTTCTTTAGTGTCGTCCATGATTTGAATTCTTATGGCTGTTTACTTGTCACCATTCTGAAGTGCCTCGATTAGATCTTCTTTGTAAAAGAAATTTTTACGACCCAGTCCACGTTCTTTGATTTTGTCAGCCCGTACCCATGATCCAAATGTGTGATAGCTTACACCACAAAATCTTGCAGCCTGGGCCCTGTTTAATTTCTTTCGCTCACCGGGCACCACTGGTGGAGTTTTTGCCATTTCCAAAATGACGGAGGAAAAAGCCTCTTTGAGGTCTGCAACTGTGCTGAGAAGAATTGTTTTGTCATTCATATTACGTAGTGTTTAAATTAGGATACAAACGTAGTGTAGTAAACATTGTAAAATACATAATTAAGTATATATAGTTATTACCAAACAATGTTGATAAATAAATACACATTACCATACTTAATTTAATACTTTTGCATAATGGAAGTACTACACTCAAAAATCAAAAGGCTAAGGCTGGAAAAGAGAATCGGCCAGACTGAGATTGCTGAAATTATCGGGATCTCTCGTTCTGCATATATTCAGATTGAAAACGGCATCACAAAAAACATATCTGTGGATCTGGGGCAAAGCATTGCCAGGTCTCTGGATATCTCATTTGTTGATCTGTTTGATATCGAAACAAACCTCCCTGAATTAAAGAAGTTAAGCCAGGAGAATGAATCTCTTAGGGACAGAATTGAAATGCTTGAGAAGGATATTCTTAAGCTCAATAAAATTGTCGCTTTGCAGAACGACAAAGAAGAGAGGACGAATCAGGATAGTGAAGAGCTGAAGTTGATGAGATCTTTCCTGTCTCTGCTTGAATCATTTCAGTCTTTGGATAATGAATTCTTTGCTGAACACAACAAGGATATTGTCAAGGAGGATTCTCTTATAAGGACATTCAGGTTTGAAGTCGTTGAAAGTTTCTTCAGAGCCCATGGCAAAAAAGCCAGCCATGAAATTATTAAATTTCAGGATCAGGAAAAGTACAAGAAGAGTTCTGAATATAGTTTCCTGGTAAATTCATGGAGAGATACAGGATTTTGGGATAAGGATACCATATTGCAAAACATCACGGAGGAAAAGACAAAATTCCTTAGTAAAGTTAAGTGATGATCAGGTCAGACAATGTCTCTCCTCCCATTATATCTGAGAACCTTTTAGTTTTATTCAGAAGGGTTTCATTTGAAATTGTCAGATAACGACGCACTGTTTTTTCCATACGGATTCCTGATATTTCCTTGATGGTTTCTATGTCCATTCCTGCAGCAAAGGCAAGGGTAATAAAAGTCTTCCGGACCATGTGGGCATGGATAAGCACATCTTTAGTTTTCACCACCTCTGCACCCACACCTTTTTTGAAATCCAGTATTTTTACCGGAGTTGTTATTTCAGCTTCTTTGGCAGCCTTTTTTATATATGAATTAAATTTCTGTTCAGAAATTTCAGGCAATAAAAAATGCTGATCACTGTATCTGTCGATGATAGCCTGTGCCTGTGGCAATATAGGGATTCGCAATGGCTGATCATTCTTTACTTTTTTCATATGTGTGATGATCATACCATCAACAACATTTTCTTTGGTCAGTTTTTTTAGATCGCTGATTCTTAATCCGGTCAAACATCCAAAACAAAAAATATCCCTTACTCTGGCCAGACTCTTTGATTTAAATTTAAAGTTGTAAAGTTTACGATACTCTTCAACAGTAAGGGTAACGATTGTCCCTGGCTTTTCTTCTACTTTGAACTTCCGGTGGTCAGTTCCGTGGTAGTATCCCCTTTCAGCACTCCAATTCAGGAACGCTTTCAGCTTCCTGGTTAATGAAGCAAGGTAGTTGTAATGTTGTTTCTTAGTATTCAAAACATAGTTAGTGAACTTATCATGAAAATCAAGGCTCATATTATCGAAAGTCAAAATATAACGCTGTGAAGTTTCAAAACCTTTTAAATAATCACGTGTTGTTCTCCAACTCTTAACTGTGTTTTTCTCCTGTTTGGATTCACCTAAACTTATATAGTCTTCAAAGGCTTCCCAAAATTCCATTTTGGAACTTAACTGATACTTTGTTCCATTAAAATAATCTTTGACAATCTCAGGGGTAATTTTAATCTTAGCTTTATCAAATTCCAAAAAATAAGCCATTGTTTCACCCAGAAATTTAGCCAATTCTCCATTAATCGTTTCATAATTGTTATCCGGCTCATCAGACCTAGGTGCTTTTACCCGTTGCTTACTTGTACTCCAATGCTTAGGTTTTACCATCCCCATTGCCTTAGTAACATTCTTATAGTCCACCGTGATAAAAGCTTTAATTGATGCGAATCCCCTTTTATTTACTTTGCTACTTTGAATGAAATAATTAAGATTAGGCATAGTGTTTCGATTAGACAACAAAGATAAATAAAAAAAAGTGGGTAAAGAATCGGGTAAAGAATAATGTGAAAACAGCGTATTTTTGTGTGTTTTAGCGTTAAGATGATGATTTATAAATTACATATAACCAGTTGATTAGCATATGGTTTATGTAAATAGTGTTCATTAAGTTCGTCCCCTAATCGGGCAACAAATTGACCCTGAAAACCAAGTTAAATCATTGTTTTCAGGGTTTTACTTTTAACCGGGTAAAGAATAATGTTTTTGTACCACCATATATTAAAAAAAATGCTGGTAAATCTGAAGACTGTTCCTT
>CAJBPB010000278.1 GCA_903957365.1 uncultured Bacteroidota bacterium | reverse complement strand
ATGAGTGCAAAAAGGTTACAGATGCTCGTCTACTCAATAAAATAACTAACAAAGAGATAAGAATCCGGACTAAATTAAATGATAAAATAGCGCATTATATCAAAATCCTAAATTTGTCGCACTAAACGGACAAGTCAGGAGAACAATAGTATTCAGATATTTATTCATCTCGTCAGGTGAAACAATAACACATGGTCTTGTCTTCTTTATTTCACTACCTAAAGTTGGGTCTAAATCCACCAAAACTATCGAATACTGTATTATTTCCATTCTTCGAAAGTTTCATTGTCAAATACATCATTTACTAACAACTGATCATCGTTTTCAGTGTGCATTTTTTGAAATGCTGTTTCCCAATTCCTTCTTGGGTTATCGATTGGTTTTAAAATAATTCTGTCTTTCTCCAGAATAATCTCAACCCTTTCGTTAATATTATATTTCTCAAGAATTGACTTATTCAATCTAAGTCCTCTGGAATTGCCGATTTTGATAATAGATGTTTCCATTTTGTCGTCTTATTTGTGACTACAAAGTTATTACATAATTTTCAATTATCCAGAACGATTATCCGATTTATTTATCAACAAGACTAATCACAACCAAAACTCAATCCAATTTCCATTTTAAGTGCAGGGTACCGGTTTCGTTCAACCGGTAGTTCGTGCTGGGTCGTAACGACCACATGAAGCCCAAATTATTAGCTTGCGTTATTTTTTCTTCCTGTATTGTCTCTATTGTGTTGGTTACTAAATCAATATAGAGTCTTAGAAATTGGTTCAAGCAAGATAATCGCTATAACGATAAAAATAGTAAACGTAAAAATTAAAATCCCGCCTGGTCTATTGTTTTTGACTTTTGTTTTAATCATCCATATAGCACAAACTAAAATCCATGAAATGGCTGCAAAAAAAGAAAGAATCATAAAAATATATAGAATTGGTTGCAAATGAATCAATGAAAAACCAATCATTTGTGGTCCATTTTTAATTGTCAAATAAATGCATTCATATATCATTCTACCAAATAGCATCAATAGTCCTGGTAGAATTATTATCCAAAATATTCTTATCC
The DNA here is from genome assembly GCA_903957365.1 of uncultured Bacteroidota bacterium. Lineage (GTDB taxonomy): Bacteria > Bacteroidota > Bacteroidia > Bacteroidales > F082 > CAJBPB01. The sequence continues at coordinate 27,546 of CAJBPB010000278.1, read as the reverse complement.
AGTTTGGCAATCTAATTGTCATTGTATGTTTTTTTTAATGCAAGCTAACCGAATGGCTAACTGCTATTATAGCGATTACTTCGTGTTTACATTGATGTTTCTGAAATAAGCCAAACAACATCAAAATCTCTTAAATTCAATGGTTTTTCCGTGTTTTAAAATGGAATTATTGTATTTTTCTATTATTGAAGTCGGTTATTAAATTTGTTTTGTTGTTTGATTGAAACAAATGTAGTTCATTATTTCAATTTTTTGAGTTGTTCGTCTGACTTTTAATCTGGTCAGTTCCTTTTTTGGTAATGGCTATACCCAGTGATAATTAATCTGAGCGCTTCTTGCTATCATAATGTTGTTATAGTTTGTCAGACCCATCATTTGGTTAAACAATTTTGACATAAAATATCTGGGATTTTGTTTTATAAACTTAGTGGTAATCCGTGAATAACTCTGTGTAGATCAGTGGTAAATAAAAGGGAAATACAGAGTCAAGCTGATTTCCTATATAATCCGAAGCAAAATCAGAGTAATTTTTAAAATGGCAACTGTTCCTTTTGATTTGAAAAATGGCGTTTACTCAACAACGATTTCATATTTATCCAATAATCCTGCAAGCCCGGCCTGCGAGAATATCGCTTTTTTTATGTTGTTCTGGACAGGATCGATGGTAAAATTAAATGCGGATGTAAAATTGACTTCTTTCAGCACCGTTCTGTAAAACACGGTTCCCATCAAATCAGTATTTATGAACAAACTCTTTGTGAGGTCACATTCAGTAAAATCAACATGCTTTATTGAGCAGCCAGTAAATCTAGTTTTGGGTAGTTTTTTTCGCACAAAGGAAGCATAATCCAAAACGCAGCTATCAAACTTCACCGAAAACAGGAAGTCAGAACATTCACTGAAATTCACTCCCAATAGCTTACAATCTTTAAACACAGCGTTATTCAATTGACAGTGTGTGAGTTTCGTCATTGACAGATTGCATTCAGTGAAAACACAATCGATAAATTTGCCTGAAATGAACACTGCGTTCGAGAAATCACAATTGATGAATGAACACTTTTCAAACTCAACGGTTTTAGTCTCTTTGTCTGTAAAAACAATATTTTTGTACAGTTCGCTCTCGTGAATGCGACTTTGCATTGGTGATAAATAATATTAAATGACTTTTATTGATTTCTGAAAAACGTCAGATCTGGATAAAGTATAATATTTTCTTTATTTCGCGATTGTTCCAAACATTTTACTCAGTTTGCGATGAAAACTATGCATTCCTGAAGGGTCAGAATACATGAAAAGACATCTGCCAGTTACAATATTCACGTCTGGTACTTCCCTGATCAATGCTTTGGTCCTGGGTGTTTCAGAGAACTGTTGTACCCAAATCTGATCGATTCCCTTTTTTATCGACTCCTCAATAATGGAATCTGTGTCTTGCTTGTGTGTAAGCAAACAAATTGATTTTACATCAGCAGGAAGGTCTTCAATTTTTTTAACACAGGCAATTCCATTGATTGCATCTGCTTCAGGATGAACAGGATGCATTATGTAACCAAGTTTTTGCAGATGACCGAATACCTGCGTGCCAAACTTCTTCGAATCACGCGAAGCGCCAACAAAAGCAAGCGGTTTCGACGCTAAAAACTTGTTGATTTGGGTGAGATTTGCTTTCATGGTTTAAAGAATTAGTTAATCACAAAGGTAGTCAAAAGGATGGAAAAACCCAAAGCTTGGGAAGTGGGTGTTCATATATATCATGCGAGGATTTGGTGTCCGTTGTAACGGAATAACGATTTTTGTCACCCGGCCTTTAATGCAAATTACTTTCGTAAATGCGGATTTTACACAACTTCAGCCACAACAAACGTACTTCCGCCAATAAATATGACATCATCGTATTTAGCGGTGTGACGGGCACGGCTGTATGCGTTCCAGACAGAATCGAATACTTCGCCATGCAACCCGAATTCAGATGCTGCCTGTGCAAGTTTGCTGGCATCCAGTCCACGGGGGATGTCGGCTTTACAAAAGTAGTAAGTGGCCGAATGGGGTAATAATTGAAGCATTTCTTCGATGTTTTTATCATTGACCATGCCAATCACAATATGTAAATGATTGTATTTAAGTTGTTTGAGTTGCCAAACAACTTCTTTGATGCCATCCTGATTATGACCGGTATCAGCAATAATAAGGGGACTGCGGCCCAATATCTGCCAGCGGCCCATCAAACCTGTCTGTCGTGTAACATTTGCCACTCCTTCGCGGATATTACTCTCACTGATCTGAAATACTGGTTTCAATTGCTCGATCGCACAAATGGCTGTAACTATATTTTTTTGCTGGTAATACCCGAGCAAAGGCAATTCGAGCTGTTCAATAAAAAGCTGGTCATTTTTCCAGATATCGAATAGCTGTATATTATTCTGCATTGATTCCAGTCGTTTTGCACCAAACTGAATGTCGGCAAACAGAATAGGAGAATGCATTTCCTGGGCCTTGGCAATAAATACTTCCCTGGTTTCAAATCGCGTTTCACCTATTACAACCGGTATATTTTTTTTGATGATACCGGCTTTTTCAGTGGCAATGTCGGCCAGTGTTTCTCCAAGATACATGGTGTGATCCAGTCCGATATTTGTAATCACGCTCACCAAGGGCGTTACCAGGTTTGTTGAATCAAGCCTGCCGCCCATACCGGTTTCAATAATGGCAATATCAACACCTTCATTCGCGAAATAATCGAATGCCATCCCAACGGTCATTTCGAAGAAGGAAAGATCCATCTTTTCGAATTCCATTTTGTGTCTGCTTATAAATTCAATCACATTTTCCTGCGGAATCATTTCGCCATTTATTCTGATGCGTTCGCGGAAATCTTTCAGATGTGGTGATGTATATAATCCGGTTTTGTAGCCTGCATCCTGCAGTACTGAAGCCATCAGATGAGAAACAGAACCTTTGCCGTTGGTGCCTGCAATATGTACCGACCTGAATTTCTGTTGAGGCTGATTTAAATGGGATAGAAGTTGGATGGTATTGTCTAAACTGGCACGGTAAGCTGCTCCGCCGATTCGTTGAAACATCGGTAACTTTTGAAACATCCAGTTTATCGTTTCGGTATAATTCATTCTCTTAAATGTTTGTGAACCAGAGTCTCAGTTTGAGAAATATTGGATTTCTTCAGTCTGTTGTTTCCTTTTTAAAAACTACTAAATGATAAATGTATAGGTAATTGTTCCTTTTTGCAACTCAGCGGCATCAGGATCGGCGGCAAAGGTTGATTTCAAGGCGGCCTTCACTGCGATATTTCTCAGATTCTGGTTCACAATGGTTGTGCCTTTGGCTGTGACCTGTGCTTTTTTTACTGCTCCGGCCCTGTCAACCCATATCTCAACCACCACTTCACCACGTTCTGTAACATCCGCAGATGGTTTGTCGAGGTATTTTGTCCCGCGGCCTCCCAAACTAACTTTCGGACCATTTCCTGATCCTCCGTTGCCATCATAACGTTTTATGTCTTTTAATCCATCCGGATTGCCCTGATCACCCGGTTTTCCTGTTATTCCCTCTGATCCACCCGTTTGACTGCTGTTGCTGTTTCCTTTGAAAAGTGCCCGCTGGTCGACCTTCTGGGGCTCTTTTACCGGTTCTTTTGTTTCAACTGGTGTTGGTTCCGGTTTGGTTTCGGTAACAACTTTCTTTTTTATTTCGGGTTTTTTTGGTACTATCTTTTGCTTTTCAGCGATGGATGGTGCATCTTCAATATCCTGTGTAATTATTTTTTCTTCGGTTTCCTGTGGTTTCGATGCCTGAGCCGGGGCAGGTCTTTGCTGGCCTGCATTGTCGGGTTGAATCAATCCCATTCCATCTGCACTGAAACCAAGATCCACCTCTACACCTTCTTCTGAAGGCAAGGGTAATGGGGTACGTAAGGCAAGCCAGAACAAACAAAGGATCAATAAAATGTGAAATATTATTGTCCCCAGTATTCCTTTTTGTTTGTCTTTGTCAATCCAAATCATTGTTTCTGAGGCGATGTGGCTAAAATAACCTTGTGTTTCCTGTTTGACTTATTATTGATTTCATTTACAGCATCAATCACATTCACAACGTATTGCACCGGAACTGACTTGTCAGAACGCAAAACGATGGTGGCTTCATTTTCAGCGGTTATTCCGGCAGCAATCCGGCTTTCCAGTTCGCTTTCGTTTATTTTATTCTCTTCAAGAAAATACTCATACGATTCATTGATATACACAGTAATCGTTTGCTTGGCCATGGTTTTGCTGCTGCTTGATGGTAATAAAAGTTTGATCGCATTGGGAGCGACAAGCGTTGAAGTAAGCATAAAGAATATCAGCAACAGAAATACCAGATCTGACATGGATGCCATGCTGAAATCGGTGCTGCGCTTGTTTCGCATTTTAATTGCCATAGTTTTATTTTTTCAATTTTTGTTTAATTCACGATAAGGTTCTTCTGAAATGAAATAATTGTGAAAGTAGCCTGTTAATACCCATTTATTTGTTGTCTCCATCAATAGCAAATGCTTCAAAATATTATCGTGCCGGTTCATGCAATACATCCATAAACTCACTGGCACGTGCCTCAAGCAAATAAACAATCTTTTCGATACGGCTGACAAGTACATTGTAAAAGATAAATGCAAGAATCCCGACAATTAAACCTCCTACTGTAGTAATCATTGCCTCATAAATACCGCCTGAAAGCATCTGGATATCAATATTGTTGCCGGCCATCGACATATCATAGAATGCACGAACCATACCAGTTACAGTTCCCAGAAATCCCAGCATCGGTGCTGCTCCGGCAATGGTTGCCAAACCAGCCACACCTTTTTCAAGTTTACTAACCTCCAGTTTGCCTACATTTTCGATGGCTGCATTGATGTCGTTCAACGGACGGCCAATGCGTGACAATCCTTTCTCAATCATACGGGCAATCGGAGATTCATTGTTACGACACAGAGCCATAGCTGAGTCAACCTTGCCAGCGTGGATAAATTCACGGATATTGTTCATGAAGTTTTTGTCGTTTACCGATGCACGTGAGATAACCATATAACGTTCAACAAAAACATATACGGCAATCACTGAGGAAATCGCAATCGGAATCATGAGCCATCCTCCTTTCATCGCAAGTTCGAAGACCGAAAGTGATATTTCTGCCTTTTTGCCGGAAACCAAAGCGCTTCCACCAGCCAGATCATTCATTGTTTGCTGTGCCTGTAAGAGAATTGTGTATAACATATATTAAATTCGTTTTAAATTGAAAATGAAATCATGAAAATATAACCTGACGTAGTATTAACCTTTGTTCTTTCGTTTTAGTATCAATAGTGCAAAACTATGGCATTTTAATCTGAATTAAAAGTTGCCGCCACGAATCAGGTCTTTCGGATAATGAATTAATCCGGTGCAACTGTCTTCAAATGCACCGGTTACACTCTTGTAACAATTTATTTCATTCCGGTAACGCAACACCCCCAGGAAGGCAAAGACGATTGCTTCTTTAAAATTTATTGTAAGGCTATCGGGTATTGATATATGGTGTTTGCTTTGAGATGAAAGTTGTTCGATCAGAAAGCTATTGAACGCACCGCCACCCGTAACTAAAATTGTACTGACAGGCAAATATCCTGTACTTTTTGCTATTTGGAAAGCGATGTGATCAACCATTGTGCGCAACAAATCCATTGTATTTAGTTCAGATTGCAGCAGCATTGGCAAAATTGTTTTTTCGAAAAATTCGCGGCCAAGTGATTTAGGAAATGGTTTGTTATAATAATCCAATGTATTCAGTGTATTGAACAATGCCTCATTCAGAATTCCTGTCCGTGCCATTTCACCACCTGCATCATAGTTTTTCCCTTCACGGTTTGCCAGATAGTTCAGTGCCTGATTGGCAATACATATATCAAACGCGATGCGCTCGCCCTTGTGTTCAAATGATAGATTGGCAATACCACCAATATTCAGACAGATAGGATATTCAGAAAAAAGTAAACGATCGCCAACAGGAACCAATGGTGCGCCCTGACCGCCTTTCATCACATCGGCTGAACGGAAATCGTTGATAACAGTTAATCCTGTTTCATTGGCAATGACTTGTCCATCACCAATCTGGAGTGTGTATTTTTCCTGGGGCCGGTGAAATATTGTATGACCATGCGAGGCAATGAAGTCGGGCTTTAATCCGTTTTTTTGAATGAAACTCTTTAATTTTTGTCCTAAAAACTTTCCGTAATTAATATCGGTTTGCTTTATTTCTTCAGGAGTTTTATAAAATGCATCAGTCAGATACTTTACAACCTCTTCAGGATAATCCACACATTCAGAAGACTCAATTGTGAAGTTCCATGTGTTGTCAGACAATTCGAACCGACAACACACAAGATCAAGACCATCAAGTGATGATCCAGACATTAGTCCGATAACTGTATAGTTTGCAGAAGTATTCATTTTATAAATAGGGGAGTGATTTTTCGAGTCCAATGCCACGCGATGCCTTCAACAGAATATCGCAACCTCTTATTGGTTTTTTCTTCAGATGCAGATTTAGCAATTCAACATGGTCGAAATGAAGCCAGTCATCACCTCCATAAACAGCTCCGAAATATTTTCCTACCAGAATCACTTTTTCAGCATCGAGATCGGTCAGCAATTTTAGTATTTCAGCATGTTCATAATCACTTTCCGTCCCCAGTTCCAGCATATCACCGATAATGAACCATGCATTCCGGCTCATGAACCTACTGAAGTTCTTTATTGCAGCTTCCATACTGACCGGATTGGCATTATAGGCATCCATTATTATCCGGTTGTGTCCGGTCTGAATGAGTTGTGATCTGAAATTGGATGGGCTGTAGGTTGCAACTGCTTCATTTATCCTGGTTTTTTCCACACCCAGATAACTACCAATCGCAATGGCAGCCATAATGTTTTCGGCGTTGTACTCACCAATCAGAGAGGTTCTGACAACTGACTGGTTGTTTTTGTATTCCCAACGCAGGTTTACGTAAGGATCGACGGAAATAACTTCTGCATACATATCAGCATTCAGACTCGAGCCATATGTTATTCGGGGAATATTTACTGATAATGTCTGAAGCAGCGGATTATCAATATTTACAAATACCTTTCCTCCGTTGTCATCTATGTATGCGTACAATTCGCTTTTGGCATTGATTACGCCTGTTAAACCACCAAAACCTTCGAGATGGGCTTTCCCGATATTGGTTATTAAACCAAGGTCAGGTTGTGCGATGCTGCATAATTTTCGTATTTCACCCTGATGATTTGCTCCCATCTCAACAACAGCCATTTCTGTATCCTCAGCAATGGAGAGCAATGTCAGAGGTACACCGATATGATTGTTGAGATTTCCCTGGGTACATATGGTTTTAAAAGTGGTCGATAAAACGGCGGAAAGTAATTCTTTCGTTGTCGTTTTTCCATTGCTTCCGGTAATTCCGATTACCTTGGCTTTCATTGTTTTACGATGATGTAACGCAAGCTGTTGCAGACAGTTCAATACATCTTCAACATGAATCATATTTTCATGCTGCGGAAGGTCAGGATCGTCAGTTATTGCGCAAACAGCACCCTGTGCAATCGCTTCATTAGCATAAATATTTCCATTAAAATGATCGCCTTTCAGAGCGAAAAACAAATCACCGGATTTTATTTTGCGCGAATCAGTACAAACCGACCGGTATTTGGTAAAGATTGAATAAATCTGTTGCAGGGTGGTTTCCATAGTATTATGCATGAAAAAACCCCGTCATTTGCTCTATGACGGGGTTTTTGAATATCGAAAAAACGAATTAATTACTTACCAGAGAACTTCCGACTTTATTCATGGCACAACGGAATCCGATTGAATAAGAAGCTTCATCTTCATTCAGATAACGGCGAACGCCAGGACTTAAATAGTAGGCTCTGTCGGCCCAGGAACCTCCTTTATAAACACGTGCTTTGTCAGAAATCAATGTGGTAACACCATATTGATACATTTGTCCTGTAAGATTATCCTGTCCTGGCTGAGCAGTCCAGTCACGCTGGATTGACGACATAAAGTCACCATCACCATAGTTCACAGCATTGGCCTGACGATAATTTTTGCGGTTAGCTGCTTCTTTTTCAGTAACTTCAACATATTCAATTCGACCCAATGAATCTTTAGGTGCGATATAACCTTCAGCGTCTCTTTTTTTATTTTTGAATACATTTCCTCTGAACGGATTGTAATCGGCAACATCTTCAAATGAAAGCGGACGATAAACATCCAGAACCCATTCCGACACATTGCCTCCCATATTATACAAACCATAGTCATTTGGCCAGTAAGAGCCAACAGGAGCAGGCAATGCCGCGCCGTCGTTCAGACTACCTGCAACGCCCATATAGTCACCTGACCCACGTTTGAAGTTGGCAACAAAACTGCCATAATATTTTTTATCATCTGTACGAAGTCCGTCACTGTTCCATGGATAGACTTTGCGTTCGACTATACGTTCGTTTTTGGTGTTTCCAACCAAACCAAGGGCAGCATATTCCCATTCGGCTTCTGTTGGGAGCCGGTATTTTGGAAGTAACAATCCATCTTCAAAACGAACGGCTCTTACACCTGTTCCGTTTGGATCGAGGTTTTCCTTACCATTTTTTACCAATCCTGCATATTGTCCGGCAAGATATGATTCAGTATTAAAGTTCTCGGCATCTTTTTGGGCAGGATCAAAATCAAGGATTCCTGCTTTGATCAGCAACATTTCATTTACACGATCGGTGCGCCAGTTTGAATAGTTGTTAGCCTGAACCCAGGTAACACCTACAACCGGATAATCCTGATAAGAAGGGTGACGGAAATAGATTTCAATCATTGGCTCATTAAACGACATACGGTTACGCCAAACGAGTGTGTCAGGCATTTCCTGCTGTACAACCATCGGATAATTCTGACCGTAAACACGGTTCAGCCAATAGATATACTCAAGGTAATCGATGTTACTTACTTCGGTTACATCCATGTAAAATGACGAAACCGTCACCTGACGTGGCATATTATTCCAATCATAAAGAAGGTCTTCCTGTGTTCCTCCCATTAGGAAAGTACCACCTTCGATGGCAACAAGACCCGGACCAGTTACCTGATCTTTAGAGCTGGCAACTTCGAAGCCGCCCATAGCGGGATCGTTGTATGTCCATCCTGTTGACCTGGATTTCTCTTTCTGACATGAAATAAAAAGCGATGCACCGAGTATCACGGCTACTGCAAAATTCAATTTTTTCATTCTAAACATTGTTCAACTGCGTTTTTATTCTGTTTTTCGACTGCACTATAACTAAAACATGGGTGATTTTATTGTTCTGATCTTTCTTCTTTTTGCTTCTTTTGTTATACAAAAATCCCAGGAAGCTGAAATCTCATGCGCACCACCGCTGCTGCCACCCAATTTTGAAACGGTAAAATCGTAATTATATCCAAATTTCATGTTGTTGTAAGTTATCCCGGCGAGGATCATCACAGCATCCGAATTTGTGAAATTATTCCGAAACCAGCCCCCAAAGATGAAAGGAAATTTCGAAATATAAAAGCCTGTATTTAATTGTTTGTAACCGCCCTGTTGTTGATAAAGTATATTTGGCTGAATCACAAAGTCTTCCGGATTATCTGAGCCCAAACTTCCATAAGTTAAATTGATGGTTACCCCTGCATGGGCAGTCAGTTTCATGGGTAATTTTGCAGTTCCGTTTGTGTAAAATGATAAATTTGGTTCAGTAAGATGGTCTGCCGCAATACCGAAATATCCCTTGTCACCATAGCCTAATAACAAACCACTTCCAAAATCAACTGCTGTGAGATTACTTTTTTCAGGAAGGTCAGCCGATGTATTTGAGAACTCACCGGTAGTGAGGTCCAGCTGATCAGCGAAATGAAGTTCGTCACCTGAAAGTTTTTCCTGATAATAAGCGCCTTTCATGCCAAAATTTAAAACCCATTCATCAGCTAATTGCAGATTGTATGCATAATATCCGGCAATAGTGCTTCGCGAATACACGCCATTTCCCTGAACATCATTCATAAACATCAATCCGAAGCCGCTGTTTATTGAACTGAGATTTTGCTCGTAGCCGGCACTATATGTAAGGTATGCTTTTGAGATAGACGGCCATTGATTCCTGTAATTCAAATTGATACGCGCACATTCGGTGTTTCCGGCAAGGGCAGGATTTAAATATAGTGGATTGGCATAGAACTGCGAGAAGGCGGGATCTTGTCCTTTTACTGTAGATAATACAATCCAAAACAATACTAAAGTGCTGAATAATACTTTGTTCGTCATGAATTATACATCAATTAAGGGTTCCTTTTAAGGCCACAATAATACGATGTTTTTCTGAATTACAGTATTTTAAACCAACAAATTCGATAATTAATAATAAAAAAAACAAATTTGCGTTCATTTGCAGAACTATTACGCCAGATTGTTGTTATTTGAGAGACCTGACTGAAAAATGAAAGCGTACTATTTTTTTTATATTAAATGTTAGTCATACAAGCAGTTACACCCTATTATAATGAGTTATCGTATGTTAAAACACTTAAAGTTTTTGATCCTCTTGCTGTCACCAATCTTTGTTTTTGCTTCGTATGACGTAAAACAAAAGGTCAATCCTGACTGGCAAGCACCTGACACGCTGCAGTTTGATGGTCGCGAGCCTGTTGCAAGATTATTTTTCACCAGGGCGGATTTTACAGTTGATAGTCCAACTATTCCATTTTTTGTTGGCATCGAATCAATTCATAGCAATCAGGTTGCATTAAGTGTTTCTGTTTCCAATGTTCAGACAATTCCTTTGAGTGACATTGAAATTTCATTGGTCGATGTAAATTTACTTGACACTTCCTTTATAATTTCCCAAAAGGTTCTTACTTCCAGAGGTAATTTCTATTTGCGTACCGAAATGGCTTGCATCCGGATAAACCCCATAACTTCAGTAATAGAAAAACTATTTTCCTGCGATCTTAACACACGGGTCGATGATATTGAATATACACTGAAATCAGGTGATGATAAATTTGCGGATGTTTCAGTTCTGGCAACAGGTTCATGGTACAGAATGCGTTTAAAGGAGAACGGGATTTACCGCGTATCAGGGAATGACCTGAAGGAGATGGGAATCAATACTGCCGGATTGAATCCGTCACACATCCGTCTTTTTGGCAATGGTGGCGGCTTACTTCCTGTTTTGAACAGTGATCCTCGGATCGATGATCTGGCTGAATTGCCTCTTCAGGTAATAGGAGGGGAGGATGGTAGTTTTGACGCTTCCGACTATTTTTTGTTTTATGGCCAGGGTCCGGTTCGTTGGGCATATAATCAACTTGAAGAAACCTATACACATCAAAATCATTATTATGATGATTATTCTAACGTGTTTATTACGATCGATAACGGAGCCGGAAAAAGAATAGAATCTAAACCATCAGCTTCGGGAACTGTGCTTGCTGCTGTCACTGATTTTACTGATTATCAGGTAATAGATGAGGATGTGAATAACCTGACAAACACCGGCCGCACCTGGTATGGTGACTTATACGATGTTAGCCTGTCAGAAAACTATACATTTGATTTTCCGGATCTTATCACCGGAGTACCGGGTACAGTAAATTGTTTTGTGGCGGGAAGAACCACTACAGGCGCGAATTTCCAGCTTTCGGTATATGGTGAAGTGAAGAAAATCATCCCTGTCCGGACGACAACCACAACCAGTTATACCTTTGCCACAACCGCAAACACAAAAGTATCGTTTGATCCGGTTGGTTCAGGTGTTGAGGTTGGACTCGCTTTCAACAGGGTTTCAAACACCAGTCGTGGATGGCTCGATTATATCGAAGTGAATGTAAAACGCCGCCTTTCCTTTTCTGGCAGTCAGTTGGAGTTCAGAAATCACCTAACCTCGCAACAAAACGGTGTTTATGAATACAAATTAGCGAATTCAAACGATCAGATAAAGATCTGGGATGTCAGTAATCCGGTTGAACCATTTGTTCAGAATGCTGCATTACAGTCAAATACAATGGTTTTCAATGCATCCTCGCTGATTACACATGATTTTATCGCTTTTGATGGCAGTAGTTTTTTAGCTGCCGAATTCGTCGAAAAGATTGAAAATCAGAATCTTCACGCTGTCACTGATATTGATTATCTGATTATTTCACATCCTGATTTCCTGCCGGAAGCTGAACGTCTTGCTGAGATTCACCGAAGCACAAGTAATCTGGTAATATTTGTCACAACACCCCAGAAAATATATAATGAGTTTTCATCGGGTTCTCAGGATATTACGGCGATCCGTGATTTTGCAAGAAAACTTTATACACAAAGCTCTCCCGGAAGAGAATTGCGTTATCTGATGCTGTTCGGTGATGGCTCTTTTGATTACAAAGACCGGATTGGTGGCAACAGTAATTTTGTGCCGACCTGGGAAAGTATCGAATCGCTTGATCTGGTCGGTTCCATTGCAAGTGATGATTATTTCGGCTTTATGGATGAAGATGAGGATGATTCAGGGACAAATCTGGTCGATATTGGTATTGGCAGATTCCCGGTTAATTCGATAACACTTGCCGGACAGATGGTTGACAAAGTTGAAAATTATCTACGAAAAAAAGAAGTTGTAATGGGTTCATGGCGCAATTTTGTAACTTTTGTTGCAGATGATGGAGATGGAACCTTACACATGAAAGATGCGGAAGATCTTTCTGGTTTTCTTAAGGAAGACCAGAAGGCGCTGAACATTGATAAAATATACCTCGATTCTTTCAAACAAATTGCAACTACCGGAGGTCAGAAAGCCCCTGATATGAATCAGGCTATTAACAACCGCATGGAAAAGGGCAGTTTGATTATGAATTATTCTGGTCATGGTGGCGAAATAGGCTGGGGGCATGAGCGCACACTTGAGATTGCCGATATTATCAACTGGCGCAATTTTGATATGTTGCCTGTTTTTATTACAGCAACCTGCGAGTTTAGCCGCTACGATGATCCTACCCGTATTTCGGCCGGCGAACTGGTTATTTTGAATCCGGATGGTGGAGCAATCTCAATGTTTACAACTTCCAGAGCTACTTATGCCTCAGCCAATCTTCGACTGAATATGGCTATCTACGAGAATAATATTTTCTTGAAACAGGATGGTGAATATCCGCGGTTTGGAGATGTCATCCGCAGGTCAAAATCTAAAGGTGATCCCAATGATCTTAAGTTTGTCTTACTTGGCGATCCCGCAATACAACTCGCATTTCCAACTTTGAAAGTTAATACAACCCATATTAATGATGTGCCTGTGAATGAAAATTATGATACACTGCGCGGATATGATGTTGTGAAAGTTTCGGGTATTATTGCGGATGAGTTTGATCAGATTATAAATGATTATAATGGAATCGTCTACCCAAGTGTATACGACAAGGCGATCGACTTTGTAACTTATGGCGATCAAAATGCACCCTATACCTATACTTTGCGTAACAGTTTGATTTATAAGGGAAAAGTGGCTGTAGTCAATGGTAGGTTTTCTTTCTCATTCATGTTGCCAAAAGACATCGCCTACAATTTTGGAACTGGCAGGATAAGTTATTATGCCACTGATTTTGAAACAGATGCAAATGGATATTATGAAAATATCGTCATTGGCGGCTTCAATGAATCAGTAGTTGAAGATCAACATGGTCCGGTTATAGACTTGTTCCTGAATGATACAACTTTTCAGTCAGGTAATATGACAAATGAAAACCCAAGCCTGTTTGCGAATCTGAAAGATGAAAACGGCATCAACACAACAGGCAACGGAATCGGTCATGATATCGTGGCAACCATTTCCGGAGCGACAGAGAAGAGTATTATTCTTAATGATTTTTATGAGGCTGAATTAAATGAAAGCACATCAGGAACAGTTAGTTATTTGTTTTCTAATTTAAATCCTGGCCAGCACATTTTAACTTTGAAAGCCTGGGATGTATTCAATAATTCGTCTGAAGCTTCTATCGAATTTGTTGTTGTCGGAAGCGATCAGATGGTTCTTGAGAAATTGTATAACTACCCGAATCCATTTACAACTGAAACTTCCATCGTTTTTGATCACAATCAGGTTGGGAATGAGTTAGAGGTGGAGGTTAATATTTTCAATACCACAGGACAGTGTGTAAAAACAATTGTACAGCATATCTCAGGCAGTGGAAACCAAAGTGAACCTATTCATTGGGATGGAACGAGTAATGGTGGTATTCCTGTTTCCAAAGGTTTGTATATTTACCGCGTTTTTGTTACCAACGAAAAAGGTGAAAGTAGTGATAAAAGAGCCAAAATGTTGGTAGTGAAGTAGGTTAGTTATCGATTTTTAAAATTGAATATTGTATATAAAAATATGTCCAACAAATACTTACGGTTTTTCTTCTTTTTGCTTATAACATTCATCTGCTTGTCGGTGGACAAGATTGTCGCGCAGGATTATAATAGATCTGGAGTGGATTTGATTGATGAAAACCCGCCGGTTTATAATTCCGAATCAGTCTTAAAAACAGGTGAATGGTACAATTTAAGCGTGACTGAATCAGGTATTTATAAAATTGATTACGAAGATCTGGTCAGTATGGGTATTGAGCCTTCCAGCATTGATCCGCGGAAAATTGGTATTTATTTTAACGGGAATGGTATAGTTCCTGAAGACAATGGTATAGACAGACATGATGATTTGTTCGAAAATGATATTTTTGTGTCAGGGCAGAACGATGGTGTTTTTAATACGGAGGATTATGTGCTCTTTTATGGCACAAGCGCAACAAAATGGAAATACAATGTCTTTTCCTCTCGTTTCGAACATGAAATAAATCCTTACTCCGACACTTCATATTATTTCATCTGCATGAATCAAACGAGTGCAGGGAAACGAATTTCAACCAAAGCGCAATCGGGCCTCGAACCAAACAAATATTTTAATCAATTTCTTGATTATCAATATCATGAAAATGATTCTATCAATCTGATGCTTTCAGGAAGACAATGGTATGGTGAAGAATTCTCGGTGAGTGATGCAAACAAACAATTCAATTTTGTTTTTCCGGACCTTGTAAAAGAACGCAAAGCGTATTTGCGTTTCGAACTGGTTGCCCGGTCTATTGCCGAAGATGTTTATTGTATCGTGAAAGCCAATGGTGAAACATTGTATGATTCAATCAAGTTTGCCCGTCTTTCAGCAGACAGTCAGATTCATGGCAGAGAGATCAATAAAAACGCCGAGTTTACATCAGAAACGGATAATATAACTATTTCGATTCCTTTTATCGCTCAGGATGGCAGCTCACGCGCATGGCTTAATTATCTCAGAATAAACGTATGGAGAGGCCTGGTGTATCATGATGAACCTTTCTTTTTCCGAAATCCTGAATCAGTTGGCAATTCAGCTGTAAGCACATTCAGTATTGCCGGTGCTTCTGCTAATCTCAAACTGTGGGATATCACAAATCCTTTAAAACCAGTTGAACAGCAATTTGACATGCTTTCCGATTCACTGAAATTTACTGTCGAAACAGATACCTTGCATGAATTTCTCCTGCTTGATAATCAAGATTTTAAAACGGTTTCTGCTTTCCAAAAAATCCCTAATCAGAACCTTCACCTTATCAATCAATGTGATATGCTGATTATCGCAGATTTGCAATTCATCCAGGAGGCCAACGAAATTAAAAATATCCATTGGGATGAGGATGGCCTCGAATGTATTGTGGTTGACATTGATCAGATCTATAATGAGTTTGGTTGTGGTACACCAGATGTCACTGCGCTTCGCGATTTTATCAGGATGGTTTATAATAAAAGTGAGAAGAATCTGAAATATGTATTGCTTTTTGGCGATGCATCTTATGATTACCGTGACCGTGTTTCTGGTAACACTAATTTTGTGCCTACTTATCAATCAACCTCTTCCCTTATCGATACACGTAGTTTTTTAAGTGATGATTATTTTGGGTTAATGGATGTTGCCGAAGGTGAAGATATGGTTGGTTCACTTGATCTGGGCATTGGTAGGCTGCCTGTGTCGAATAGGGAAGAAGCGCGTATTGTTGTTGATAAAATTAAAAAATATATTGCTTCTGGCGAAGATAATGTGGGTGAATGGCGAAACAATATCACATTTGTCGCTGATGACGGTAACGGGAATCTGCATCTGGATCAGGCCGAAACGCTGTCAAAGCAAATCGATACTGCCCGTTTTGAAATGAATGTCGGTAAGATTTACACAGATGCATACAAGCGTGTTAGTGTTACCGGGGGTTATCGTTTTCCGGATGCGAACAAAGCCTTGCATGAAGATATTGAAGAAGGATCACTCATCATAAATTATACCGGACACGGTGGAATTACAGGTCTGACAGATGAAAAGCTTTTCACTATCGCGGATATTTCATCATTGACAAATGCTGAGCGAATGCCATTTTTTATCACTGCAACCTGTGAATTCAGCAGATTCGACAATCCGAAGTTTGTCTCGGCAGGCGAACGGCTGCTCATGCAACCCAATGGTGGTGCGATTGCCATGATGACCACCACACGTGTCGCCTTTTCACATTCGAATTTTGCGTTGAACCGCAAATTGTATTACGCTATTTTCGATCGTGCCGATGTCGAATTTAAGCGACTTGGTGATATCATCCGTCTGGCCAAAACACCTGCAAACGAAAATATCAACAATTTTACATTGCTTGGTGATCCGGCATTGAGATTGAATTATCCATCAAAAAAAATCATGACCACAAAATTCAATGGTCAGGTTCCCGTTTCAGGAGCAGATACTGTTCATGCTATGTCAGGCATCGCACTCGAAGGAAAAATAGTCGATTTTGAAGGAGTTGAAGTAAGCGATTTCAATGGTTATCTTGATATTAAGATGTTTGATAAAAAAACAACCTACCGTACTCTGGCCAATGATCAATCGTCCAGTAATGCCGTTAATTTCAACTATTTCAATAAGTTGCTTTATAAGGGACGCGTTTCAGTTGTAAATGGAAAATTCAAGTCTGATTTTCTGCTCCCCAAAGATATTTCCTTTAATTACGGTAATGCCAAGATCAGCTATTATGCCTATGACACAACTACTTATGATGATGCGACTGGTGCTTATAGCAACCTGATGGTTGGTGGAACTGATGAATCTGTTGCAGTCGATGAAAATGGTCCGGAAATCACATTGTTTCTCAATAATGGTGATTTCGTTTCAGGTGATACCATTCTCCCTGATCCAATGATGTTTGCCAGAATCACAGATCCTCAGGGTGTTAATTATCTGGGAACATCCATTGGAAGGGATATTATTCTTACCGTAAATAATCAGACAGCGGATGAGGTTAAACTGAATAGTTATTTTAAACCTGATATAGATAATTTTTCTTCCGGAAGCCTTATGTACGATTTAAGCGGACTCTCGTTGGGTTCATACACACTTGAAATAAAGGCATGGGATCTGCATAATAATTCTTCTGTGAAGACTGTTGAATTTGTTATTGCACTCTATGATGATTTATCGGTTTCTCAGGTTTTCAATTATCCCAATCCTTTCAAAGATGAAACCTCTTTTACCTTTCATCACAATCAGCCAGATGGTCTTTTCGATATTGAAATTGAAGTGTTTACGATTGCAGGTGATTGGATTACAACACTAACAACAAAGGTTGAGACTGTTGCCTCTAAATCTTTGCCAGTCTTTTGGAATGGGCTTGATCACAATGGCAAACAGATTAAACCAGGAACTTACGTTTATCGTATGCTGATTACAGATGAAGATGGCAGACATTCTGAGATAAATCAGAGGTTTGTAAAGATCAGATAAACAACTTATTGTAAATTGAAAATCAAACTACCACAATAATTCAGAATATAAATCGTTAATTTTGCAAATATTTCTAAATCCAGTTAAATTTATATGAAGCTAAAAATTTTATTTGTTTCCCTCTTAATGCTTGGATTCGTACGAATGCAAGGTCAGAATTATGGTAACCTGAACGGTCAGAACGATGGGATGAATGTAATTACGACAGCCGTTCCTTTTCTGATGATTGCCCCGGATGCGCGTGCCGGATCAATGGGTGATGCAGGTGTTTCAACCAGTGCAGATGTTTATTCAATGCATTGGAATCCGGCAAAATATGCTGTGATGGAAACAGATATGAGTGTTGGACTTTCTTATAGTCCATGGCTTCGTAATCTGGTTCCTGACATGAACCTTGCATATCTGGCTTTTGCCAAAAGAATCAATGATATGTCTTCATTTGCCGCGACACTACGTTATTTCACTCTGGGAGATATTCAGTTCACAGATGAATTCGGAAAAGATAATGGAACCTATAGTCCTAATGAATGGGCAATAGATGCCACCTATTCGCGCAAGCTTACCGATAATTTGTCGGGCGCTGTGTCGGGACGCTTTATTTATTCTAATCTTACACAGGGTCAGTTTGTTCAGGGTGCTGAAACTTCAGCCGGATGGTCAGTCGCTTCAGACGTTGCCATATTCTGGCAGAAAGATGTGGATTGGTTTTCGGGTATGAGTTCAAATTTTGCCTGGGGCGTGAATGTCTCCAATATCGGAGCAAAGCTTGGTTACAATCAATCAAGTATCAAAAAAGACTTTATCCCGACCAACCTTCGTTTCGGACCAACCCTTACATTGGATATTGACGATTATAACACGATTTCTTTTTCTCTTGATGTCAATAAACTTCTCGTTCCTTCACCTCCGATATATCTCCGCGATACTTTAGGGAACCCGGTTCCAATACCTGGTACTGATGAATTTGAAATTTATAAAGGAATGTCAGATGATGTTGGCGTTGTGAAAGGAATCGTACAATCGTTTTACGATGCACCTTATGGTTTCGAGGAAGAAATGCGTGAACTTAGCTTTTCATTTGCGACAGAATATTGGTATAACGAAGTGTTTGCCCTCCGCGGCGGTGTTTTTTATGAAGATAAAACCAAGGGAAACCGTAAGTTTGCTTCATTGGGCGCTGGTTTGAGATACAATGTTTTTGGTCTCGACTTCTCTTATCTTATTCCAATCAATTCCGGAACCAGTGTTGGAACAAATCCTTTACAAAATACATTGCGTTTTGCCCTCACTTTTGATCTGGGTGAAATGACCAAGAAGAAATAGTTACTCTATATGTAAGAAAGTTGAACAGGTCCGGTGCATTTAGCCGGACTTTTTTTATGTTCAAATCAATCACAGATTGGATGCAAAATTTCTTCCTGACACAGTTTTGAAGCAGGTTATCAACCAGAAATTATTCTGCAGACCACGATGAAATACAAGTTTTTACTTATAAATCCTTTCGGTAAATAAGGCAGTGAAAACTGATTGTGATAAAAACGTAAAATCCATTCCGAAAATCACTACTTTTGCAGCCCTTTACAGGGATTCGTTTGGTTATATATAATAAACACAATATTAAATGATTACAGTTTCAAATCTAAGTATTCAATTCGGGAAAAGAGTGTTATTTCAGGATGTAAACATGAAATTCACTCCGGGAAACTGCTATGGAATCATTGGTGCGAATGGTGCGGGAAAGTCAACTTTTCTGAAAATGCTGAGTGGTGAAATCGAAAATTCAAGAGGAACTGTGAATCTTGGATCAGGAGAACGATTGTCAGTACTCAGACAAAATCACTCCGAATTCAATGATTTCACAGTGCTTTCGACTGTTTTGATGGGATATGCGAAACTTTGGTCAGTGATGAATGAAAAAGATGCCATTTATGCGAAAACTGACTTTACAGATGAAGATGGTCATCGTGCCTCTGAACTTGAAGAGCAGTTTGCCGAAATGGACGGATGGAATGCGGAGAGCGACGCTGCCAATTTGCTGAGTGGATTAGGCGTGAAAGAAGAATTTCATCACCAGCTCATGAGTGAATTGAGTGGAAAAGAAAAGGTAAAGGTTTTGCTTGCACAGGCATTGTTGGGTAAACCCGACAATTTACTGCTCGATGAGCCTACCAATGACCTTGACCTTGAAACGGTGAACTGGCTCGAAAACTATCTCTCCAATTTTGAAAATACGGTGCTTGTTGTTTCACACGACCGGCATTTCCTCGATTCAATCTGTACACACATTGTCGATATTGACTTTAGTCGGGTTCAACAATTTCCGGGGAACTATACATTCTGGTATGAATCGAGTCAGCTGGCTTTGCGTCAGCAACTTACGCAGAATAAAAAGGCAGAAGACCGTAAAAAGGAATTGCTTGAGTTTATTGCCCGTTTCAGTGCGAACGCCTCTAAATCAAAACAGACTACCAGTCGTAAGAAAATGATTGAAAAGCTGAATATAGAGGAAATTAAACCATCGACACGCAAATATCCCGGCATAATTTTTACACCGGAACGCGAGCCCGGAAACATGATTCTTGAGGTCAATGGATTAAGTAAAAGCCTGAATGGCAAGGTTTTATTTAGAGATCTGAGTTTTACCATGCAGAAAGACAATAAAATTGTTTTCCTCTCGAGAGATACCCGGGCAATGACGGCACTTTTTGAAATATTAAAAGGTCACGATCAGCCCGATAGCGGAACTTTTGAATGGGGACAAACTATTCTGAAAGCGTATCTTCCGCTGGAATACGAGGAATTATTCAAAACAGATATCAGCCTGACTGACTGGCTTGCGCAGTTTTCAACAGATACAACAGAACCCTATCTCAGGGGATTTCTTGGGAAAATGCTATTCTCGGGGGAAGAGATTTACAAAAAGTCAAATGTGCTTTCCGGAGGTGAAAAAGTTCGTTGTATGATCGCGCGAATGATGATTCGTAACGCGAATGTCATGATGCTCGATACACCCACCAACCACCTCGATCTTGAATCAATTCAGGCATTTAACAATACACTGATCAAATTCAAAGGGAATATCCTGATGTCATCGCATGACCATGAGTTCATTCAGACAGTCTGCAACCGCGTTATTGAAATAGGACCCAAAGGAATGATTGACAAACTGATGGATTATGATGATTATATAAGCGATGACCGTTTGAAGGAACAGCGAAATAAGTTGTATTAAGATTTGCAGGATTCTGGGATTTTTTTAACGAAAAACGCTTTTATTCCCCTTCAAAAAAATCACTGACGAAGCTAACCAGAAAGAGTTTCTCAGTAGCACGTGTAACTGCAGTATAAAGCCACCGCAGGTAGTTGCGGTCGATTTGTTCAACCTTACTTACACCAGCATCAACAAATACCTGTGGCCATTGTCCACCCTGCGTTTTGTGGCAGGTTAATGCATACGCAAATTTTATCTGAAGTGCATTGAAATAAGGGTTGGTTTTCATTTTTTCATATCTTTTCCTGCGCGTTGGAATGTCCAGATAATCTTCTTCAACAGCAGATGCAAGCCTGCTTAATTCTTTTTCGCTTAACGAAGCCTCGTCCAGCATCAGTGTGTCGAGTAAAAGTTTAACCTGCAATGAAGGTTCATCAGGATAGTCGATCAATGTTATTTCAGCATCAGCAAAACGAAAACCGTACATTTCCTCAATCCTGTTAATTTTGCGAAGCACAGCGATATCCCCGTTTGCGATAAATCCACCGCCTTCCTGATTTCCAAGCCAGAAATAATTATTCTTAACGATCATCAGTAAATCGCCTGAGGATATCTCCTCTTCAAGTCCCAACACCCGCTGCCTTACCGCCTGATTGAACATATTTGCCCTCCGGTTCGACCGGCAAACAATGACGGCTTTTGAATAGTCTTTGCCCCCAAAGGCAGCGTTGATCAGTTCTTCGAAATCTTCTCCCTGCACACGAATGATATCATTAAAACGCTCAAGTTGAAAAAACGGCGTATTTACACTGTTCTGAAGCAATTTCGTCCGTAAAATTGTGGCATTAAAGAGTATGCCCGATTCAAGCGATTGCCGCATCACTTCAGTCAGTTCAAACTCAGCAGCAGTAATGGTATAGGCTGATTTTAAATTGTTCAGGTTGAGTGCCGGACTTGTTTCAAGACCAACCGGAGGAAGCTGCGCATGATCGCCGATGAGTAGTATCTTACAGTTTATACCTTCTGAAACATAACGCATAAAATCATCGAGCAGATTGTGATACGAAAAGGCGCCTCCTTCACTGCTGTTATCACCAATCATAGATGCCTCGTCTACAATAAACAGCGTATTACGGTGTTTGTTTTCAGCAAGATACATCTTAAATCCTTCATCCGGACTATTTGTCTGGCGATATATTTTTCGGTGAATTGTTGATGCAGGTTTTGCTGTATATGCATTCAGAACCTTGGCAGCTCTGCCAGTGGGTGCAAGCAAAACATATTTCATACCGATTCGCGGAAGCACATCAACAATACTTGTGACCAGTGTTGTTTTTCCTGTGCCTGCATACCCTTTCAGAAGATAAAGTGGATTGGGTTTTTCGGATAATAAAAACGAAGCAAGATGCTGCATTACAATTTTTTGACCCTCGGTAGGCTCAAATTGAAATGAATTCAGGAATAACTGAAAAAGTGATTTGCGATCCATTGTTAAAACGGATATCCGATACCAAAATTTAATTGAGAATGGCTGAGTTGCAGTTTGTCAATCATCCAGCGATCACCTTCATCGCGCGCAGGATCACGCAATGGAAGCGCATAATCTAATCTGAAGATAAAAAAGGAGAAGTCGAATCGTACGCCAAAACCAGCATCCACGGCAAGCTCTTTGTAAAATGTATTGATCTCAAATTTTCCTCCTGGTAAATAACTGCTTTCAGTGATCGTCCATATATTTCCGACATCCATAAAAAGTGCGCCTTTCAGTAAACTGTAAATCGGGAATCTGTATTCACCGCTCGCTTCCAGCTGAATGTCACCTATTCGTTCAACATCGTCTGTTCCATTATACGATCCCGGACCGAGTTCCCGAAACTGCCAGCCACGCATTCCGTTGGCCCCACCTGAATAAAAACTTCTTTCAAAAGGCATTTCTTGTGAGTTACCATAAGGCAATCCTGCTCCGATGATGGTTCTGAAAACCAATCGGTTATTTTCAGTCAGCAGTCGGTAATACCTGAAGTCAAAATCGAATCTGAAAAATTGTGCATACGTTACACCCATCAATTCGTGCTGGTTGTTAGTTGTATCGACCTTCAGACTATTGTTAAACAAGGAGAGAGCATTACCGGATGATTCAAAGTTAGCCCTGAGGTAGAAAAAGTCGTTTAACTTATTAATATTTTGGTTGTTATAGATAAAACTATATTTTAAACCAATAATTAAGTGGTTCGAATACTGGTCTTTTATCCTTTGATTGGTTTCCTTATCCAGCTCCTCCTGAAATGATTCGCTTGGGTCAACTTTAACGGAATTGATATTTGCCACGGTTAGCAAATGTTGTACGGTTGGTGAAGCCATCCATTCGTAACCAAAGGCTAAATTGATAATGAAACGCGAGTAATTTATACGGTTTTGCGAATTAATACCCGTAGTAATATTGGTTTTAGGCTGGTAATCCTGGATAAAATTCTTCAGATAAACCGGACTCAAAAAGCGAGGAAAGAAAATAGTGGCATCCAGTCCAACTTCGGTAGTGTTGAAAACACCATTATCTCCGGTTTCAGTATCTCCTGAGCGAATCTGCTGCGCTTCAAATCCGGCATTTGCGCGCAGACGAAACTGCTCAGAACCTCTGAAGATATTCTTATTCTGAAAAACAAAACTTCCTTTGATGCCCAGATCGCCACTTGAGTTGGTGCCTTCAAGTTCAACAGCATAACTATTCAGTTTATTCCGCTGAAGCAGAATGTTACAGTTAAGCCAGTTTTGTTCAATACTGTCAAAGTGCGGTTTCACCACATTCGTATCAAAAGTGATGTTACTGTTACCATAAATTCTGAAATTGGACAATCCACGGTAGGTATTCTTCACTTTAGAAATGCTGAACGCCTCCTTATCCTTGATATGAATAATCTGATCGAAACGCTTTATGTTGATTTTTGGATCACCGGCATAAACAAAATACTGATTGTGGAAGGAGTTTTCGCGCGGGTTTTTAACTTCTACCAATACAGTATCGGGAGGTAACGGGTTGTTTATAAGTGGAGTATAAAAAGGGAAAATACTAACCTGATTAATGAAGTATCTCTTGTGAGGTTTTTTTTGAACCTGACCCGATTCATTGCCTGCCTGACTTATTACATCTTCGATTCGCATTTTTACAAATGCATTACGAGATAAATAGTTTGTATCTATTTCAAAATGAATGTAATCGGATGAGAAATAGTAATAACCGTTATTTTTCAAATGATCCGTAATCCGGTCACGCTCGTTACTCAATGTGTACATGTTCAAAATGTCACCTGTTTTGATAAGCGAATTACTATGTATTGCATTGACAAAACCGGCAACAGAAGTATCGGAAATTGTACTTTCAGTTTTTGAAATTATGTAAGGCCAGGAGGCGGTGACTTTAAAAAAGAGTTCAGCAGTATGTTCTTTAAATTTCACTTCTGGTTTGACCACAGCATGCATATAGCCAACATTGTCAAGGTATCGATCCATCTGTTCAGCGTTTGATTTCGCGGTGAATTCATCGTAGTAAACAGGTTCAACGCCAATTTTGGAATGAACCCATCCCCAGAACTTTTTCGTTTTTTTTGGTTCTGTGACATAATAAGTCCAGAGTTTAAACCGAACACCTAAGAAACTACGATGTGCCTTTTGACCGGCAAAACCGGATAAATCAGATTTAGAGAATGATGTCTTTTTTTCATCAATGATAACATCATTTTTTGTAATAATATGACGACCTTCAGGAATAAGCCGTTTGGCTGAACATGATGCCAGGACAAGCGAAACAAGTAAAATATACGATAAAAAAAGTGATAGTTTTTTAAACATTAGCCTGCCTGAACATGATTTTTATAGTAGCAAATTTAGATATTTTTTAGTCGGATCAGAGTTTGTACATCTTTAAGACATTTTATTAATTTTAAGTTACATTATATCAATTAGTTGATTATTGTTTTATGAGTTCCCCGAAATGACTGTGAAGATTATTTTAAAAGAAAACTATTTCATAGATAGTAGGGAATTATTGAATTGATTTGAATAGGAATGCCTAAAATTTATAAATTTGCGGGCATAAGCGGGCATAGCTCAGTGGTAGAGCATTAGCTTCCCAAGCTGAGGGTCGTGGGTTCGAGCCCCATTGCCCGCTCCTCAAAATCAACCACTTACGTAATATTACGTAAGTGGTTTTTTTATTTCGTGTAAATAATTTGCAAACATTTTAAAGGGGTTTGTTGGTTCAATCGGGTCTCTCTACTGATTGCTATTGATAAAGTCGTATTGATTACATGAGTACTGATTATTACCCGCTGGAGTTATTTATTTAAAAATTCATTGATTGTATTTATATACAGTCCCGGTTGTTCAGCTGATATTGAATGCCCTGCATCTGGAATAATTACTAACTGGTGGTTTTTAAATAATTTCAAATATTCATCAGTGTAGCCCCAGTTTACACCATCAAATTGCCCTCTCATCATTAAAACAGGGATCTTGCATTTTAATAAGTCATTTCGCCTATCACGAACATTGTCAAAACTTTGCACGGTTTTAATATTTACATAATATCCAAAGCCGCTTTTGATACTTATTAAGGAGGTGTCAATAACTGTTGATTTATTCATTTCAAAATTTAAGCATATTGCGAAATCATCCATTTCATTTTCGGAAGCGAATTTAAAACCAAACTTTTCTGCTAAAAATTCAGTGACCATTGCTCTGATACTATTAATTTTTTGTTTGCCTTGTGCGTTTGTTACAAGTGGAGTTTTCAAATCTAAACTGTCAGGAGCTTTTATGTCTTTCAAATTATAGTCTATCGGAAGAATTGGGCCTGCCCCTGTAAAAACTATTTTCTCAATTTTCGTTTGATTGTCTGCTAAATAGTTAGACGCCAAAATGGCGCCCCATGATTGAGCGATTAAAATAATTCTCTCAGAACCAATTTTGATAATTATTTCTTCCAGGTCTTTTTTGTGTCTTTCAACAGTATATTCTTCAATATTATCAAGCCTGTTAGAATGACCACAGCCAACCAGGTCATACAAATAGATGTCATAACCTGAGTCAGCAAGTTTAGATAGAATTTCAATATTTGAATCAAATATAGGCGCCCCAGGTCCACCTTGTAAAAATATTATGGGATAAGTTTTTTTTATACCTCTGGCATTGATGAATGAATATCCAATCCTTGAACCTGTTGACAATTCCCAATATTTAGTTCCAATTCTGCTCTGGAACTGAGGAACTTCATATTTTTTGGGGAATAGTATTATAGAAAGGAGAATAATGAAACTAACCAGGAAAATATACTTTATTATTTTTGATAACATTTTTTAAAAGTTTGTTTTCGAATCATTAATGTTGCTTCAAATTAATGGTAAATATATTGACAAGTGGCAGATTAATTGGTACTTCACTGTTAAACTAATAAAAATTTGAAGCATGTCAATGCATCAAATTTTACATAATCCCAACTATTTAATTTACCACTTGTTTTGTTTCATAAATCAATTTTCCTGATGCTTGTCAACTGGCATATAGGGTAAATGTGAGTCATGCAGAATTATTTTCAATTTACCTTCTTTGTTTTTAGTATAAACAAAAGAAAATTCTACTTTCACCTCCTCACCGCCTTTAGCTGGTGTGAAATAGTAATTCCCCATTGCGATTGCCATATTGCCGATAACTTTAGTACCAATATTTTCCCAACGAACTGCACTCCACGGTTTAATGGCAAATCCATGATCCTCAGGATAGTTTTTGTTTCCACCAATAAAATAGGATAAGGCTCCTGGAAGATCTGTGCGAAATTGTTTTACTGATGCTAATGTTGGTTTAAACAATACAGTGCCTTCCTGATAATTATAGAATTCATTTAAATGTTCGGTTGCTGTTGATTTGTAATCGCCATTTTCGAGATAAACTTTTCCGATTTTCACTATGCCATCTCCCCATGCTTTCTGTGCATCTGAAACTTCTTTCTCAGTGATTAAAGTTGTCGTTTCTGTTTGAGTAAGCGCACTGTTTTGATTAACCTCCGAACTTAGTTTACAGGAAGTAGTTCCAAATGTCAACGTTGCCGCAATTATTACAGCAATAATTGTTGAATTCATTGTCAATCTTAATCTTCTCATTTTTATTTTGATTTAATTTAAAATTTTATTCCTGCTTGTTCAGGATTTCTGTTTACTCCTGTTTTCTTTTTATGAACGCGAACATTCTATGCTTTTGATTAGATGCTGATTATGTGGAATTAACTTTTAACCTACACAAATAATGGTGCTTGGGACAGCACTCCAAGCGGGTTGAAGGCGTCCACATGCAGGCCTGATGATTTGCACTTATTATTTATTTTTATCTATCATTTGATTTAAAACTTTTCTTGCGTCATCTGAATATTCT